>JAUUYI010000023.1 GCA_030590525.1 Sedimenticola sp.
AGGATATCCAGGTACGCGCCATTCTGCAGTTGCTGGCTGATTTCACCGGGCTGAACCTGGTCACCAGCGATACTGTCAGGGGAAGAATCACCCTGCGGCTGCAGAACACCCCCTGGGATCAGGCTCTGGACATCATCCTCAAGACCCGCGGCCTCTCGATGCGTAAGAATGGAAACGTCATCATGATCGCTCCTACCGAGGAGATCGCTGCACGGGAACGCCTGGAACTGGAGTCTCAGAAGCAGATAGAAGAGCTGGCTCCGCTGCATTCAGAGTATATTCAGATCAACTATGCCAAAGCGAGTGATCTCCAGAAGCTTTTGAAAGCCAAGGGCAATGAACTGCTCTCTCCGGATCGTGGTAATGTCACGGTCGACCCGCGTACCAATACCCTGCTGGTCCGGGATACCGCTGCCAAGCTGGAGGATATACGCCGCCTGGTTCAGAGGCTGGATGTACCGGTGCGCCAGGTGCTGGTGGAGTCGCGGGTGGTCATCGCCAACAACAGCTTCGTCAAGGATATCGGGGTGCGTTTCGGTTTCACCCGATCCAAATCTTTCGGGAGTAACGAAGTTTTGATCGGTGGTGGCAACAATGGCTTCCTGGAAGGAACCAGTGGCCTCAATTCGGGTAGTTTCCTGGGTAGCCCCAACAACGACGTCAACAGTGGCGGTGAGGCTGAAAACCTGCTGGTCAACCTGCCGGCCGCAGCGGCCACCAGCAGTTTCAATATGCTGATTGGTAAGGTCGGATCCTATCTGCTGCAGCTGCAGTTGTCTGCCATGCAGCAGGAGGGGCAGGGTGAGCTGATCTCCAGCCCGAGGGTCATCACCTCAGACAAGAGTAAGGCGGTGATCAAGCAGGGTGTGGAGATTCCGTATCAGGAGGCCACCTCCAGTGGTGCCACCTCTGTCTCTTTCAAAGAAGCGGTGTTGAAGCTGGAAGTGACCCCGAGCATCACCCCGGATGACCGGATCATCATGGATCTGGTGATCAACAAGGACCGACCCGATTTCGGCCGCGCGGTACTGGGCACTCCCCCGGTTGACACCCGCTCGGTGGAGACCACGGTGCTGGTGGATAACGGGGAGACCGTGGTGCTTGGTGGTGTGTTCGAGCAGGATCGGACCCGTAGCAATGAGACGGTGCCCTTCTTTGGTGATCTGCCCTATGTCGGTTTTCTGTTCAACCAGGAACTGAAAATGGATGTGAAGCAGGAACTGCTGATCTTCGTTACACCGAAGATTCTGAAAGAGTCTTTGACGGTGCGCTGAGCCAGGTGCCTTCTATCACCCTGGTTTTCCACAATCAATGGGAAAACCGTAAGCGCCAAGTTAATTTCGTTGACGGGGCTGGTGCCCCTGCTCGGGGACGGCATAACCCGGTCCCTGGTCGCTCCCGGCATCTGCCGAACATGGATATACAGGAGTGGCCTGCCACGCGTACATCCTTGTACGGCGCAGGCTCGGCTGCGGCCATCCCTGGCCGCAGACGCCCCCAGCAGGGGACACCAGACCCGCTTTTATCCCAAAAGAGGTTGGCTTACTGGGTGCTTACGGAAAATCCGGGTCATTACAGATATTTGCCCTGAGCTTCACTCGCGAACTACTATGATGCGATAATGCGAGGCCTGACTGGTCCCGGGTTATGCTTTGTTATCCGTTAACTGTATATCTTTCATTTAGAAACTCTTTATGCCGCGTGTAAACAATATCTTCCTGGTCGGTCCCATGGGTGCTGGGAAAAGCACCATTGGCCGGCAGGTGGCTACCCATGTCAGGTTTGATTTTGCCGACAGTGATCACGAGATCCAGCGACGGACCGGAGTCGATATATCAACCATCTTTGATTTTGAAGGGGAAGCGGGTTTTCGCAAACGGGAAAAATCGGTTATAGACGAGTTGACTCAGTTGGAAGGCCAGGTGCTGGCAACCGGCGGTGGAGTGGTGCTCGATCCGGACAATCGCCGCAATCTATCCAGCCGGGGATTTGTTATCTACCTCTACTGCAGCCCGGAGCAACAGTACCAGCGCACCATGCGTGACCGGAATCGACCGCTGCTGCAGACCGAAGACCCATTGGCACGGCTCCAGGCTCTGATGGAGGAGCGGGATCCCCTCTATCGCTCCACGGCGGACCTGGTGGTAACTACGGAAAATCGCAGTGCCGCTTCTGTGGCGCGGGAGATCGCACGGAAACTGGCCGGTGACTGAGGTGGTGAAACAGGTGGTCCGGACACTGGAAGTGGAACTGGGGGAGCGATCCTATCCCATTTATATCGGCCCTGGTCTGCGCCACCAGGCTGAGCTCTACCGGCGTCACATTCCCGGCCGGCAGGTAATGGTGGTTACCAATGAGACGGTTGCGCCACTCTATCTGCAGGATGTAATGGAGGCACTGGATGGCTTCCAGGTGGCCTCGGTGGTCTTGCCGGATGGTGAAAGATTCAAGACTCTGGAGGTGTGGCAGGAGATCATTGATACCCTGTTGCAGCAACGATTCAATCGCCAGTGCACCCTGCTGGCACTGGGCGGTGGCGTGGTTGGTGATATGACCGGATTTGCTGCTGCCTGCTACCAGCGGGGAGTGCCCTTTCTGCAGCTGCCAACCACCCTGCTGGCCCAGGTGGATTCATCCGTGGGCGGCAAGACCGGCGTCAATCACCCGCTGGGAAAGAACATGATCGGGGCCTTCTATCAACCCCGCTGCGTGATCGGGGATACCGAGACCCTGAATACGCTGGACCAGCGCCAGCTTGCCGCGGGGGTCGGTGAAGTGATCAAGTATGGATTGATCGACGATCCTGAGTTCTTCGCCTGGATGGAGCAGAACATGGATGGATTGCTGCAGCGTGACCCCGCAGCCCTGGTGTATGTGGTGGAGCGCTCCTGCCGGGACAAGGCCCGGGTGGTGGCGGCGGACGAGAAAGAGTCTGGTCAGCGCGCATTGCTGAATCTTGGTCACACCTTCGGTCATGCCATTGAGACCGGCATGGGATATGGGGAATGGCTGCATGGGGAGGCGGTGGCCGCCGGTATCTGCATGGCCGCAGATCTCTCCCGCAGGCTGGGCTGGCTGAGCGCTGGGGAGCAGGGGCGGGTGCGGGCGCTGGTGCAGCGGGCCGGTCTGCCAGTTGCACCCCCGCATGAGCTGGGGCGCAAGCGTTTCCTGGAATTGATGGCAGTGGACAAGAAGGTGCTGGCGGGAAAGATCCGGCTGGTTCTTCCGAAAGGGCTGGGTCACTCTGTCGTGACCGATGCCTTCGACCCGCAGATATTGCACGACATGCTCGATGAGTATCGAACCTCCTAGCACTTCAGCGACCGCACTTGGAGAAGGCAGTGGTTTCTTTTTCAGCACGCCGGAACTGAGTCAGAAGCTGGACCTGTTGCATCATCTGGTGGAGAACAGTGACCGGATACCATTGCTCAAGGGTCCGGACGGCGTCGGCAAGAGTCATCTGTTGGAGCGCTTCGAGCAGCAAGCCGGATCCAACTGGCGGAGCTGTCGTATCGATGCCAATCTAATGCTGCAGCCGGACCAGCTGTTCAATGCCCTGGCCAGCTGCTTTGAGGTGCCCGTGGAAGGGCCTCGATTGAGCGCTCGGTTGAGCCGGCAGTTCGAGGATCTCCAGCTGGAAGGGTGGTTGCCGGTGGTGCTGGTCGATGATGCACAACAGCTCCCGGTCGAAACCCTGGCTGCGCTGTTACAACTGTATGAACAGCAGTTCGAAGGGCGAACTTTATTCCGCCTGGTGCTATTCGCCTCCCCCGCGATCGACGACCTGATACTGGCACTCCAGACGCAGGGGATGAATGTCCACTCTCTGCAGGAGCTGCTGCTGTTACCCCTCGACCGGGAGCAGACCCGACGCATGCTTCGGCAGTTTCTGCAGCTGAGAGGGTTGGCTGGCCAGGGTGGCAGTGACGGGCAGCTGGATCGGTTGTTCCGGGCTACCGGAGGGCTCCCGGGTGAGGCGCTGAAACTGGCCGCGGTCCGAATGCAGTGCAAGCCGGTAGACACGGCTGTCCCAGCGGAGAAACTGGAGCTGAAACTCCCCTCCGGTGTGTCATGGCCGGCATTGCTGGGAGGGGGAGGGGTGCTCCTGGTGGTAGCCCTGACGCTGCTGTTTCAGGATCGTATCAACGCCCTGTTCGAAGGTGAGACGAGCGAGGCGGAAGTGCCGCTGTTGCTGCCGACACAGGAGAGGGTAGTGCCGTTACAGCGGGATCAGACACCGCTGAAGCAGGCCGGCAAGGAGATCCAGAGCAGGGTTGAAGGGGATATCGTCCGCCTGGAAATCCCGGAGCCGGTTGCGATCGTGCGCCAGCAGCAGAGCGGGAGGTCAGCGTCCGCTGGGGATCCTGCGCCTGTTGATGGTGCCCGGGAAGCCGTGGTCAAGGTTGCCACGGAGACAACACCGACGCCCGCAGGAGCGCCAGCAGAAGCCGGGTCAAAGCACCTCTCTGACGCGAGCCGCCAGGCAGATGCCATCCTGGAAGTACCGGCCCCGCCTGTGGCCGACAAAAGTCTGGCACCCCGGAAACCTTCGCCAACGGTAGTCCAGTCACCCCTTCCCCCTCCCGCTGCATCCCCCCCTCCGCCGGAGCCGGCCCTTTCTTCCAGGCAGGCCACCCCCTCACCGGCAACGGCGAAAAACGCTGCTCCGAAGTCGACCAGCCGGGCACCGGTAGAGGTGGCTGGGGGTGTGCGGGGGGAACCCTGGCTGTTGCGTCAGAAGCCGGCCGGCTACACGCTGCAGTTGATCGGATTGCGGGACGAGCAGGCAGTAAAGCAGTTCATCGAGCGCAATGGTCTGCGTAAGGATGTCGCCTATTTCCGTACCCTGCGGGATAATCGGGCCTGGTTCTCGGTAGTGTACGGCGTCTACCCCGATCGTAGCGCAGCGTTGGCCGCTCGCCGCACACTGCCGGGCAGGCTGGGCCGCGGCGACGCCTGGCCCCGTACCCTGGGTTCCATTCAGCAATTGATAAAAAAGAAATGAAGTAGTACGGGTTAGCCACCAGTGCGAACCAGCAAGGCGCCCTAAGGGGCGGCGAATTCCCCGTGGAGCACGCTCACGTTGCCCCGGCCGAACTGCTGGTTGATCTTCCGTTCCAGCCGATCGAAGAGGCGGGAGGCGGCAGGGCTCAGTTGCTTCTTGCCCTGCTCATGGAAACGCAGCACCGTGGTGCCATCCGCTATCACGATATGGACATCGAGCCGGACATCCAGAGCGCCCGGGTGGTGGTACAGCATCCGGTGTTCCCCATACTCATTGATCACTGGCTCCTTACTGTCCCGGATCGGACTCTGCAGCAGGATGTGTTCATAGCCCAGCCCGTCCAACATCCGGCCCACCTCGTACAGCATATTCTGGCGGCCAACCAGCTGCTCGGTGTTGATCTTGATGATCGGTGACCCACTGCCGGAGCATCCCGGCAGAAGCAGCACTAGAAACAGACCGGCCAGAATGGCCTCTATCAGAGGTATCTTCTTTAGCATCATGAGTCCGCCGTTATACCTTCATAGAGTGCCGAATAATCATCGTCTCCATGGCCTGCCTGTCGGCTCCGCTCCAGGATTGCCGAGATCGCCAGCGTCAGGGTGGGATCGATGCCATCTGCAGTGGCCACCTGGCGAAACAGCTCCACGTCCTTGATCATATGCCTGAGAGGGAAGTTGGGCCTGGTATAGTCATGGCGCAGCATCTTGCCCAGCTTTTTGTCGAAAGTGGGGGCATACAGGGCACTGCTGCGCAGCAGTGACATGAACAGATCCACATCCAGCCCCTCTGCCTGCACCAGACCCAGACTGAGGGAAAAGCCACTGGTCAGGGAGGCGATGAGTTGGTTCATTGCCAGCTTTAATGCCGCCCCCTGGCCGATGTTGCCGACATGCCTGGGTGATTTCCCCAGCGCTTCGAGCAAGGGCCGCGCCTTTGTGTAGTTCTCCGGGGTCCCCCCGGCCATGATGATCAGGGTACCTGCACGGGCCTCCGGGATACTGCCCAGCACCGGTGCCTCCAGGTAGTCGCCACCGGCCTGCTGCACCGCCGCCGCCAGTGACCGGCTTTCGGCAGGCGCGATAGTGCCCATCTGCACCACCATCTTACCTGCAAGCTCCCGTTTCACCTCCGGCCTCAGCAGCACCGATCGAATGGCATCCAGATCACTCAGGGCAAGGAGTATCAGGTCAGCGGCTGCAACCGCGTGGCCGGCCTCTCTGGTTACCGTCAGCCCCTGTCGCTGCGCCTCGTCGGCACGTCCGGCACCCCGGTTCCAGCCGAACACTTCAAACCCTTGCTGCTGCAGCCGGAGGGCGATCGGCAGCCCCATCAAGCCAAGTCCGAGGAGGCTGATTTTCATTGATTTCTGATCACCCCTTCCGATGGTACGCCGGGCTGAGTTCGTGGACTGCTTCCACCAGGGCTGCTGCATGTTCCGGTCTCACATCCGGGTGAATCCCGTGCCCCAGGTTGAAGACGTGCCCGGGTCCGCTGCCATAACTCTCCAGCACCTCTCCCACCCCTTTCCTGATTCGCTCGGGCGAGGCGTGGAGAATGCAGGGGTCCAGATTGCCCTGCAGGGCCACCCGGTCTTTCACGCGCTCACGGGCCTCGTTCAACTCCATGGTCCAGTCCACCCCCAGGGCATCACAGCCGCTGTCGGCCATCTCGCCGAGCCACTGGCCCCCCCCCTTGGTGAACAGGATGACCGGTACCCTGCGCCCCTCGTGCTCTCGCACCAGGCCCGCGATGATTCGGGTCATATAGGCAAGCGAAAATTCCCGGTACTCCCTCGGCGCCAGCACGCCACCCCAGGTATCGAAGATCATCAATGCCTGGGCACCGGCGGCGACCTGCCCATTGAGATAGCTGACAACCGACAGGGCCACTTTGCCCAGCAGCTGGTGCATCAGGTCCGGGCGGTCGAACATCATCCCCTTCACCCGCGCAAAATTTTTGGTACCACCACCCTCCACCATGTAGGTGGCCAGGGTCCACGGACTGCCAGAGAAGCCGATCAGGGGCACACGCCCCCCCAACTCCTGGCGAATGGTGCGCACCGCCCCCATCACGTAGCCGAGATCCTCCTCCGGGTCGGGCACCCGCAGTGCGGCGACGGCGGTTTCATCCCGCACCGGTCGCTCGAAACGGGGTCCTTCCCCTTCGCTGAAGTAGAGCCCCAGCCCCATGGCATCCGGTATGGTGAGGATGTCTGAGAAGAGAATGGCCGCGTCCAGGGGGAAGCGCTCCAGCGGCTGCAGGGTTACCTCGCAAGCCAGTTCCGGGTTCTTGCACAGGTCAAGAAAGCTGCCGGCCCGGGCGCGGGTGGCACGATACTCCGGCAGGTAGCGCCCCGCCTGGCGCATCATCCAGACCGGTGTCACATCTACCGGCTGGCGCAGCAGTGCGCGCAGCAGGCGGTCATTCTTGAGTGTTGTCATGTTTCGTTTCCGATTGGGGTCGCCATTCAGCATATCTTCAGACTTCATGACCCGATATTTAATAATCAAACAGGGTTATGAACTTATCCAGCCAGGTAGGTCGGGCACGGTTTTTGTGCCCGACATTTTTTCTGGCGGGTGGCTTTGGGAAATGACGTCGGGCATAAACGGCATGCCCGACCTACTCCTTTATTGGAAAATTTGAAAAACAGGCGCCCGCTAGCGGGGCAGTTCGGTCACCCCCATCAGGTACTCATCCACTGCCCGGGCGCACTGCCGCCCCTCGCGAATCGCCCATACCACCAGGGACTGACCCCGACGCATATCGCCAGCGGTGAAAACGCCTTCGATGGAGCTCTTGTAGGCGGATTCCCCCTCGGTCGTCCCCTGTACATTGCCGCGCCCATCCAGTGCTACGCCGAGCGCCTCGATCATTCCCTCGTGGACCGGGTGCAGAAAACCCATAGCCAGAGTCACCAGATCCGCCTTGAGTTCGAATTCGGAGCCTTCTGTTTCCGACATCGCCCAGTTACCCTGGTCGTCCTTTGCCCACTCCACCCTTGCGCAGCGGACTCCGCTCAGGTTGCCCTTGCCGTCGTCCAGGAAGGCCTTGGTAACGACGCACCACAACCGTTCACAACCCTCCTCCTGGGAGCTGGAGGTACGCAGCCGATTTGGCCAATAGGGCCATGTGGTCAGCTTTTTCTCCTTTTCTGGCGGCTTGGGCAGGATCTCCAGCTGGGTGACCGAGACTGCCCCGTGGCGGCTGGAGGTCCCGATGCAGTCGGAGCCGGTGTCGCCACCACCGATCACCACGACCCGTTTGCCTGCGGCGGAGATGAACGCCTCGTCTGGAACCTGATCACCCTGCACCCGGTGGCTGTTGCTGCGCAGAAAATCCATGGCGAAGTGGACTCCGTTCAGCTCGCGCCCGGTTACCGACAGATCTCGGGGCTGCTCTGAGCCCCCCGACAGAACCACCGCATCAAACTCATCCATCAGCCGTTTCACCGGCACGTCCACCCCGACATGGGTATTGGCATGAAACACCACACCCTCGGTCTTCATCTGGGCCATGCGCCGGTCTATCACCTTTTTATTCAGCTTGAAATCGGGAATCCCATAGCGCAGCAACCCACCAATCCGGTTCTGTTTTTCATATACGGCAACTGAATGTCCCACCCGGGCCAGTTGCTGAGCGCAGGCCATGCCGGCCGGGCCCGAGCCGACCACAGCCACCCTTTTACCGGTCCTGTGAGGTGGGATCCGGGGCTGTATCCAGCCCTCCTCCCACGCCCGCTCGACGATACTGTACTCAATGGTCTTGATGGTAACCGGGGCATCATCCAGGTTCAGGGTACAGGAGGCCTCACAGGGGGCCGGACAGATGCGCCCGGTGAATTCCGGGAAGTTGTTGGTGGAGTGCAGCAGATCGATGGCAGCGCGCCACTCCCCGCGGTAGACCATATCGTTCCAGTCTGGAATCAGGTTGTCCACGGGGCAGCCGCTATGGCAGAACGGGATGCCGCAATCCATGCAGCGAGCACCCTGTCTGCCCAGTTCGTCAGCACTCAGCGGGATGACGAACTCGTCGAAATGGGTTACCCGGTCAGCGGCTGGCGCATAACGCAGGTCCTTGCGCGAAAATTCCAGAAAACCGGTTGGCTTACCCATTACTAACCCCCTTGCAGACACCAGCCCCGCACTGCTGCTGCGTCTGCATCTCCTGCAGAGCGCGGCGGTAGTCGACCGGCATAACTTTCACGAACTTCGGCAGATAGCTGGTCCAGTCATCCAGAATGCCCTGGGCTACGGTGCTGCCTGTGTAGTGCAGATGACGCTCGAGCAACTGCCGCAGCCGGAGCGCGTCGAAGCGGGTCATGTCATGGCTTAGATCCACCCGGCCATGGGTCTCCAGATCACCACCCTGGTGATCCAGGGCCTCCAGCGCATCGTCCTCTTCCTGGATTGGCTCCAGCTCCACCATGGAGAGGTTGCAGTGCTGAGCAAAATTTCCTTCCTGATCCAGCACGTAGGCTACGCCGCCGGACATGCCGGCAGCGAAGTTGCGGCCAGTGGAGCCGAGACAGACTACCACACCACCGGTCATATACTCACAACCGTGGTCGCCCACTCCCTCGATCACTGCTGTGGCACCGGAGTTGCGTACACAAAAACGCTCACCGGCGACACCCCGGAAATAGCATTCACCGCTGATGGCCCCATAGAGCACCGTGTTGCCGACAATAATATTCTCCTCGGCTTTACCGATGCCCGACTCCTCCGGAGGGTAGATCACCAGCCGTCCACCGGATAGCCCCTTGCCTACATAATCGTTGCCTTCACCTGCCAGCTCGATGGTGACGCCATGGGCCAGCCAGGCACCCAGGGACTGGCCAGCACTCCCCTGCGCCTTGATGTAGATGGTGTCATCGGGGAGTCCCCCCAAACCGTAACGCTCCGCTACCCGACCAGAGAGCATGGCGCCAAAGGTACGATTGTAGTTGTGTATGCGAGTCTCGATTCGAACTGGCTCACCTCGCTCCAGAGCGGGTTGCGCCTGCTCTATCAACTGGTGATCGAAGGCCTTTTCCAGGGCATGGTCCTGCTGTTCCGTATTGTGGGTGGCGACACCCTTACCTGCCTCCGGCTTGCTTAGAATGCGGCTGAAATCCAGCCCTTTGGCCTTCCAATGGTCGATGGCCCGGCGCATGTCCAGCCGATCGGCCTGGCCGATCATCTCGTCTATCGTCCGAAAGCCCAGCTTCGCCATCAAGTGGCGAACCTCTTCGGCCACGAAGAAGAAATAGTTGACCACGTGCTCAGGTTTGCCGACGAAGCGCTTACGCAGTTCCGGATCCTGGGTTGCCACACCCACCGGGCAGGTGTTGAGGTGACACTTACGCATCATGATGCACCCTTCGGCAATCAGCGGGGCGGTAGCAAATCCAAACTCGTCCGCCCCCAGCAGAGCGCCCACCACCACATCTCTTCCGGTACGGAGGCCACCGTCGACCTGCACCGCGATGCGACCACGCAGCTGGTTGAGAACCAGGGTCTGGTGGGTCTCGGCCAGGCCAATCTCCCAGGGGGAGCCCGCATGCTTGATGGAGGTGAGCGGGCTGGCGCCGGTGCCGCCATCGTAGCCGGAAATGGTGACGTGGTCGGCATGGGCCTTGGATACGCCAGCTGCCACGGTCCCGACCCCTACTTCCGAGACCAGCTTGACCGAGATCCGTGCCTGTGGATTGACGTTCTTCAGGTCATGGATCAATTGGGCCAGATCCTCGATCGAGTAAATATCGTGGTGGGGGGGAGGGGAGATCAGTCCGACACCGGGGGTAGAGTGGCGCACCCGGGCGATCTGAGCGTTTACCTTATGCCCCGGCAATTGACCACCCTCTCCGGGCTTGGCGCCTTGCGCCATCTTGATCTGGATGTCGTCGGCGTTGACCAGGTACTCCACAGTGACACCAAAACGCCCGGAGGCCACCTGTTTGATGGCTGAGCGCTTGGGGTTCATGGAGCCATCCGGCAGCGGCTGGAACCGTTCTGGCTCCTCGCCACCCTCACCCGTATTGGACTTGCCGCCAATCCGGTTCATTGCCTCTGCCAGGGTGGAGTGGGCCTCGTAGGAGATGGAACCAAAGGACATGGCTCCAGTGGCAAAGCGCTTGACGATCTCCTTTGCCGGCTCCACCTCGTCCAGGGGTACCGGCTCTCCCCAGTTGAAAGTGAACAGGCCACGGAAGGTGAGCAGCACCTCCTGTTGCTCGTTGATCTGCCGGGCGAACGCTTTGTAAGTGCTCCAGTCATTGCGGCGGGTGGCATGCTGTAGTTTGGCGATGGTATCCGGTGACCAGGCATGGTCCTCCCCTCGCAGCCTGAACGCATAGTCTCCACCCACGTCGAGATGGTGGCAGTAAACCGGATTGTTGCCATAGGCCTTGCCGTGCAGGTGCACCGCCTCCTGGGCAATCTGCTCCAGGTTCGCACCCTCGACAGCAGTGACCGTACCGGTGAAATATTTTTCAAGGAACTGGCTGGAAAGGCCAACGGCATCGAAGATCTGGGCCCCGCAGTAGGATTGATAGGTCGATATCCCCATCTTGGACATCACCTTCTTCAAACCCTTACCCACTGCCTTGATATAGCGGTGCTGGGCCTCTTTGAAGGTCAGCTTCTCCGGTAGCTTTGGCAGCATCGAATGAATGGTGTCGAACGCCAGGTAGGGATTGATCGCTTCCGCGCCGTAACCGGCCAGGGTGGCAAAATGATGGATCTCCAGTGCTGCACCAGTTTCCACCACCAGGCCGGAACCGGTACGCAGCCCCTTGCGGATCAGATGGTGATGTACGGCCGAGGTGGCCAGCAGCGCCGGGATGGCCAGGAAGTCCGCATCCATGCCACGGTCGGAAAGGACCAGGATGTTGTAGCCCTGCTGCACCGCCGACTCTGCCTGGACGCAGAGCGCATCCAGTGCGGCCTGCATGCCGGTTGCCCCCTGCTCCACCGGATAGCAGATGCCCAGGGTGCGGGTACGAAAGGCATCGCCGATGTAGTCATCGATATAACGGATGCGCTCCAGATCGGTATTGGTCAGCAGCGGCTGCTGCACCCCCAGGCGCATGTTGCTGCCCCCATCCGCCAGCCCCAGCAGATTTGGGCGGGGGCCGATCAGAGAGACCAGAGACATGACGATCTCTTCCCGGATCGGGTCGATCGGTGGATTGGTTACCTGGGCAAAATTCTGTTTGAAGTAGGTGGAGAGGTGCTTGGCGCGTAACGACAGCACCGACGGCGGGTTGTCCGCACCCATGGAACCGGTGCCTTCCTGTCCAGTCACCACCATCGGCGTGAGCAGAAACTTCAGATCCTCCTGGGTATAGCCGAACGCCTGCTGGCTGTTCAGCAGGGTCGCCGGGTCCGGCGACATGGCGCCCACTGCCTCTGGCAGGTCCCCCAGGCTGATCTGGGTCTCGTCCAGCCAGGCCTGATAAGGTCGGGCGGAGGCGAGCTGCGCCTTGATCTCCGCATCATCGATGATGCGACCCTGCTCCATGTCGATCAGGAACATCTTGCCCGGCTGCAGTCGCCACTTCTTGACAATCTTCTGTTCCGGGATATCCAGCACGCCCATCTCGGAGGCCATCACCACCATGTCGTCATCGGTGATCAGGTAACGGGCCGGACGCAGCCCGTTGCGGTCGAGGGTGGCGCCGATCTGCCGTCCGTCGGTGAAAGCCACCGCGGCAGGACCGTCCCATGGCTCCATCAGCGCCGCATGATACTCGTAAAAGGCACGTCGCTCCCGGTCCATTAACGGGTTGCCGGACCAGGCCTCGGGAATCAGCATCATCATGGCGTGGGCCAGCGAATACCCCCCCTGCACCAGCAGTTCCAGTGCGTTGTCGAAGCAGGCCGAATCGGATTGTCCCTCTGGGATCAGAGGCCACACCTTCTCCAGGTCGGCCTCAAGAATATCCGAGGCCATCGTGTGCCTGCGTGCGGCCATCCAGTTGAGGTTTCCGCGCAGGGTGTTGATCTCACCGTTATGGGCGATCATCCGGAATGGTTGTGCCAGATCCCAGGTGGG
>JAUUYI010000053.1 GCA_030590525.1 Sedimenticola sp.
ATAAATGCCGGTGCCAACGGCGCCATCACCCAGTATTTCTACAACGCTGATGCCTATTTCCGCTTCCTGGAAAGCTGCGAAAAGCTGGATGTGCATATCCCCATCGTTCCGGGCATCATGCCCATCAACAACTATTTCCAGCTGGCACGCTTCTCCGATGCCTGTGGCGCAGAGATCCCTCGCTGGATCCGCAAGCGCCTGCAGGGATTTGCAGATGACGTCGACAGTATTCGCGCCTTCGGCATCGACGTGGTAACCGCCCTGTGCGAGCGCCTGCTGGCCCAGGGCGCGCCCGGGCTCCATTTCTACACCATGAACCAGGCCGGCCCGACCACCACGATCTGGAACAACCTGGGTCTTCCCCGGCGGCAGGATGACTGATAATAAAGCCCGCGATGGATTTATTGTTTTTCTTCGCGTGCTTCGTGCCCTTCGTGGTGAAATCCGGATTCTGGTGAGCAGGCGCTGAGATGAGGCTGCCACGGGTGTATACCGATCAGCCCCTGAGCTCCCCACAGCAACTACAGCTGGATGGGACGGCCAGCCACCACCTGGTGCAGGTGTTGCGTCTGAAAACCTGAGCCGAAGCGCTGTTGTTCAACGGAAACGGGATAGACTACCAAGCCCGGCTGCTGGAGGCAGGCAGACGCTCCGCCCGGATGGAGATCACTGGACACACAGCGGAAGAACTACAACCCTCCTTGAGCATCCACCTGAGAATCGGTATCTCCAGGGGAGAACGGATGGACTTTGCAATTCAGAAGGCTGTGGAACTGGGAGTCACGCGCATCACACCCCTTCTCAGTGAGCGCTGTGTGGTCCGACTCCCCGCGGAACGGATGCAGAGACGGATCGAACACTGGCAGGGGGTGGTGGTCGCCGCCTGCGAACAGTCGGGACGCAGACGACTGCCACTGCTGGAACCAACCCGGGAATTCGGGTATTGGGAGTCTGCCCCCGGGATCGGCTACGGAATCGTGCTGGATCACCGGGCGCAGGACACCCTCGACCGGCTGCCCCCACCGGAGGAGGAGGTCAGCCTACTGGTCGGTCCGGAAGGAGGATGGTCAGAGAACGAGCGCGAACGGATGCTGGCGGCGGGTTTCAGGGGCGCCCGCCTGGGTCCCCGGATATTGCGCACCGAAACCGCCCCCCTCGCCGCCATCGCCGCCCTGCAGATGCTGTGGGGAGATTTCCGTTGATCCTGACCGGCATTTTCAAACAACAGCGAAACTCTCTCCCTGATCGAGACACTCCGCCACTCCCTTCTCCAGGAGATCCAGGTCTGGAATCCAGGCCTCCTGGCCACCAACCCAGACTTGACGGGCCACCATTCCCCGATCCTGATCCTGCCTCCCGATCGGGGCAATCAGCTCTTCCGTCACCCGAACCAGACGGGGAATGGAACGCAGCAATATCCCGGTATAGGGGCGGCCGGAGTAATCATTCAGGGTGTGACAGATGGCGATGCGGGCACGCTGCCCAATCTCCACGTCGGGTGCCCCGCCTACCAGTATCTCATAGGAGACCAGGGGCACCGGGACGCGTCGCCACTCAATCACTCCCAGCAGCCACTCTGGCGCGCCCTCCGGATTATTCCGGGGCGCCCGGTAACCTATCACCTCTGAAAGCATCATGTGGGGAAGCAAAAGCTGGCCCGACTGCAGGGGAAGCAGCACTCCTCGTACCTCGCTGACAGCACTCTTCCTGCTCATAGCTCAACTCCTGCCAGGACCGAATGGATATTATCGAGCAGATCCGTTTCCTGATAGGGCTTCCCCAGATAACGCTTCACACCCAGCTCCATGGCCAGTGTACGGTGCTTGTCACCGGTTCGTGAGGTGATCATTATAATCGGGATCTCCTTCAACTCCTCGGTATTACGCATATGCCGGGCCAGTTCGTAACCATCCATACGCGGCATCTCGATATCCAGCAGCATCAGATCCGGCCGATGCTCCTGTAGCAGGGTTACCGCATCCACTCCGTCCTTGGCGGTGACCACCCGCATGCCATGGCGTTCCAACACCCGCTCGGTCACCTTGCGCACGGTAATGGAGTCATCCACCACCATCACCAGCTTGCCGACGCCCAGACCAGTGGGGGGGGGTGTTTCCACTGCGGGCAGCACCGCGTGGGCGGCATCCATACGTACCAGGGCCGTGACATCGACAATCAGCGCCACTCGACCATCACCCAGGATGGTGCCACCGGAGATCCAACGGATAGAGCTGACCTGAGGGCCCACTGGTTTGACCACGATCTGCCGGTTTCCGAGCAGCCGGTCGACCTGGAGCGCCACCCGATGCTCACCGGCACGAACCAGCAACAGCGGATACCACTTCCGCTGGTCGGTAAAATTCGGCTGCCCCATATTGAGTAACTCACCCAGATAACGTACCCGATAGTCATGGTCCGCATACTGATAAACAGGGTTATCTCCCTGGTAGAATCCGAGCAACTCTTCCAGTGACAAACGCACCACACCTTCGATACTGGTATGGGGTATGGAATAGATCTCGTCTCTCAGCTCCACCAGAAGGGCATCCGTGATTGCCAGTGTCAGCGGCAGCCGGATCAGAAAACGACTGCCCACGCCCTGTTCGGAGCTGATATCGAAGGATCCACCTAATTGCTTGACCTCCTTGACCACTACATCCAGGCCTACACCACGACCGGAGATCTGGGTGACCTCCTGTTGGGTTGTGAAGCCGTGTTCGAGCACGAATTGCAATATATCACTGTCAGGGAGGCGGGCTTCGGGATCCAGCAACCCCTTCTCGATAGCCCGCTGCCGTATTAGATCGATGTTGATACCTTTGCCATCGTCACTGATGGTCAGTACCACATCGTTCCCTTCGCGGGTCTGACTGATGGTGATGCGGCCAGTCTCTCCCTTGCCCTCGTCACGGCGGGCCTGCGGGGTCTCGATACCATGGGAGACTGCATTACGCAGTATATGCTCCAGTGGCCCGATCATCCGATCCAGGATCCCCCGATCCAATTCACCCTTCGCCCCGTAGACATCCAACTGCGCCTGCTTTCCGAGACTTCCCGCCGTCTGACGCACCACCCGTTGCAGCCGCGGGACCAGCTGCGAGAAGGGGACCATGCGGGTACGCAGCAGGCCATCCTGCAGGTCGGTGGTAACCCGGGCCTGTTGCTGGAGCAGCGTTACATTCTCTTCCTGCAGCTCATCCATAAATCCGTTGATGCTACTCAGGTCACTGACCGTCTCCATCAGGCTTCGGGAAAGATGCTGCATGGTGGAGAAACGATCCATCTCCAATGGATCAAAGGTCTCCTCCAGCACTCTGCCTTCCTCCTTTTCCTTTTCATAGCGAAAAAGGATCTGGGCTTCGGTTTCGATCTCCAGCTGTCGCAGCTGGGTGCGCAGACGATCCACCGTCTGCTCCAGTTCCGACAGATTGAATCCCATAGCACTGATCTGCTGCTCCAGACGCGCCCGGTAGATACTCACTTCGCCGGCGTTGTTGACCAGACGATCCAACAGCTCGGAGCGCACCCGTATCTGTTCGCGCGAAGTCCGGGCTGCCGGCCTGACAGCCGATACCTCTTCAGTGGAGGTGGTAACTACCGACTTCACTCCATATTCCAGGGGGGGGGGTGCGGCAGGTTCTGTTGCCGGAGGCACTTCCATCGGCATTCCACCGGCTTCGACTGGTTCCTCCACCTCTCTGACCGCCCCCGGCCCGGTATCCGATACCGGTTGTGGCGGTTCGACCATCCCTGTCACCTGCCCCAGATTCAGGATCAGGTCATCACTGCGCCGCACCTGTGGTCCCTGAGAGATATCCTCCAACTGCTCTTCCAGCCGGTCTGCCACCAGCTGGGAGAGGGTGATCACACCCATGTCTGCCTCGATTTCTCCCTCTTCGACACCAGACAAGAGGGACTCGAAGGCGTGACTGAGATCACCTATCGGCATGGCTCCGGACAACCGTGCTCCCCCCTTGAGCGTATGCAGCGTCCGCTGCATGTCACTCGGAGGTTCTGCCGCCGAGGGATCGCCGCGCCACTGCTCCAGGGAACTCTGTATCGAGTCGAGCAACTCCCTCGACTCTTCCAGGAATATCTCTACCAGTTCCGGATCACCATCAACCGGCTCAAACACTACCGCTGAGGCTTGAGCAACTTCTCCTGCCAGCGGCTCGGGCTGGGACATCGGCTCATCCGCAGGCTCCAGCCGAGGTTCCTGTTCTGGTAGCTGTTCCGGTTCTGTTTCCGGTCCCAGCTCCGATTCTGGCTCAGGTACAACCTCGGATACCGTCTGCTGTTCTGTGTCTGTTTCTATTTCAGGCTCAGGTTCAGGCTCGGACACTGCCCCCGATGTGAGCTCCAACTCAGCGGTGGCCATCTGCTCAACGACGGGAGACTCTTCTTCAGTGCCGGGCAATCCTGCCCGCTCTCGGGGCACCCCTTCCTTCACCTGTTCCAGATAGCGGCGAATCTCCTGCAGCAACGCCTGCCAGTCCGGCAGTACAGCCCCAGGTTGATTGATCGCGTTCAGCACCGCCTCGAAGCAGCTGATAGCACTCTCGATCAAGTCCAGCGCCTGGGTATCGACCGCCTCTTCTCTCACCTCCAGCTCATTGATACAGGACTCCAGGAGCGTGCTGACAGCGGCAATCGGCTCCACTCCCGCCATGTCTGCGCTACCGTGAAGGGTGTGCAGTGATCGAGGAACGTCTCCCCTTACCAGGTCACAGCCATGGGGGTCCGCACGACAGTGAGTGACGAACTGCCTCAGATTCTCTACATGTCCTCTCGATTCGGAGAGGAATATCTCCAGCAATACCGGTTCCACGCTGATGGGCGACTCTGCCTCTTCCACATCGGGGATTTCCGGCTGCTCCATGGAGGAGCTTGCGTCGACTCCCTGGAGAGGTACCACTTCGGCGCTCGCTGCTGCCTCGTCACCTGCATCCTCCGGCTCCAGGGGTTTCTCCTGCCCTGCCCCGGTAGAGGTCGCCGATTCAACCAGGTCGAAGGCGCGCGTCATCAACAGCTGTGCTTCCGCTGCCGGAGCAACCCCGGCGATCTGAGATTTCACCAGCCCGGGCAGCACCGACAGCGTCTCCTGGAGCAGCGAGGTCAGTCCCGGGGTCACCTCCAGCGTCCCATCAATGACCCGGTTCAACAGGTTTTCGATAGACCAGGCGAACTCACCGATATCGTCTGCACCGACCAGACGACCGCTGCCTTTCAATGTATGGAAGGAGCGACGGAAGGTGTCCAGTGCATCGAGGTCTTCCGCATTACCACACCAGCGAGGCAGGCACTCCTGAATCACCTCGATCTCTTCCCCCGCCTCCTCAATAAAGATCTCCAGTATCTCCGGATCGATCTCCTCCTGCCTGTCCGATTCCGGCACTGGTTCCGTTTCCAGTTCCAGTTTCGATTCCGGTTCCAATTCATGCACCGGCTGTCCCTGCATGACCGGCTCCAGCCCGACCACATTTTCTGCGGGCCTTTCCAATCCCGAGGGCTCAGGCTCGTACAGTGGCTCCTCAACTTCGGGCTCTGGTACCAGATTCAGAGCCACTCCCAGCTGTCTCAGAGAACGCTCCGCAATGTCCAGGATCTCGTTGTGGACCCCACGCCCCTCGGTCACCGATGACATGAAATATTCGATGGAGGTGACCGCGTCGGCGAAGGTGTCGATCTGCTCAGTCGGTGGCATCGTGTGCCCCTCGAGCAGTGACGAGGTAACATAGCGGGAGAGCCCCTGCAACAACTCGGCGGCCTGATTCAGGCCCATGATGCGGAAGGCACCGGAAACTGCCCGAAAACGCTGCGGTACCTCCTGCAACAGATCTATTCGCTCCGGCTTTTCGATAAAGCTGACAATGGCTTCCCGGTTACGCGCCATGTCCACTTCGGCCTCGTGCATCACCGTGTCGACCAGCTTTTCGAACTCACCTTCGGGCAACTCGGACATGCCTGAATCAGAACCTGGCGGCCGCAGGCTCTGCTGCCGGCCCTTTGCCATGTTCTCCAGTGTGGTCTCAATAAACAGGATATCGCCGGCCATGCCCATAAGGGCCTGCTCATCCGGGGTGTCGCCGGCTTCCACCAGTTCATCGACCCGTTTGGCCTGGTGCTTCAAACGCTCCCGCAACCCGCCCTGGCCGATCATGCCCAGGGTATCCGCCATCTTCCGCATCGGGTCAGCCAGTGCGGCCAGTCGGCCCATGTCACTGCTGTGGCCGCGCATGAAGAGGTCCAGTCCATCCTTGATGACGCTGAGGTCTGCGGTAATGGCACGCCTGACCGACACCATCAACGCCTGCCCCGGAGCTCTTAGTTCTTCCCTTTCCCGTTCCAGTTCCACCTGACTCAGAAAGGTGTCATTCAGGCCATAAGCCTGTTTTACTTCTCGAACTACCGCATTTTCTGAGTCTGCACTGGATGCGTAGTAGAGGAAGTTTCTCAGCAAATCATCGGGCAGTGCTTCAACCACCGCTGACTCACCCTGATCGATGATGCGTTTGAGCACACGATCCAGCTTGCCGTAGAGTTCCTTGGTGGCCACCCCCGTCTTGATACTGCCCTCTCTGAGACCCTCGGCCACCGCGCGGCCGGCCCGCAAGAGGCGTTTGACAGGTTCGGTTCCAGCCTGTTTTTCCAGCTCGTTCAACACCTGGCCGATGATCTTGAGGCCGGCATCCATCTCCTGCCCCCGATACCACCCGATCAGGCCTTTGTGGTAATTGAGGCGAAGCCGTTGCGCCAGTGCGGACAGCTTCGGGTTGGGAGTTCCCACATCACCATCGTCCAACGCCAGTCGTTGATCCAGTTCTGGCGCGAACAGGGCCACTTCCGACAATAGCGCCGCATCACGGGTGGCCCGAAGCTCATTGAGCATGGGAAGCATCAGCAGTGGGATATCCCGGGTTCCGGTCTCCAGCTTCTCCAGATAGCCTGGCAACTGAGCCAGCCCCAGCATCAAAGCCTCAGCGGCCTCATCCCGGTGGGTGAGCTCTCCCCGCTGCATCGCCTTGGCCACCAATTCCATCTCTTCGGCAACCATGGAAGCTCCGTAGAGCTGCATCATCTGCAGAGTACCGCGTAGCTGGCTCAGTCGTTCGAGGCATACATCCAACAGGGAACTGTCGGCCGACTGTTCCAGGAATGCCTCCAGGGAACGCCGGGCCTGATCGATGAGCACATCGATTTCGCCCCTTACCCATTTCAGCGTACTGTGATCGTGAGCTTCACTCATGCTCTTCCTTCCACTCGGTCACTCCAAAGATGCTCTGGCCCACTGCCGGCCTGGAGACACCTTGAGAGCCTGCCCGAGAATAGAGAACCTGCTGCGGAAAAGTCATTTCGGACCGTTTCCCCTCACATTCGTGAAAATTTATCAATCTGGCAGCCTGAAACCTGAAACGGAACGCTGCAGTTCATCCGCCAGGTCCGCAAGATTTCCGATCGAAGCTGCAGTCTGACTGGTTCCCTCCGCCGTCTGGGTAGTGATCTCCTGGATCACGCTCATGGTGTCGTCGATACTCGCTGCCCCAGCGGACTGGCGCTGAGCGGAACTGGCCACCGCGCTGATGCGCGCTGCGATGGACTCAGACACGTTTTCGATCTCCTTCAGGGCTTCACCCGCGTCCTCTGACAGCCTGGCCCCGGCCACCACTTCAGTGGTGGTGTTCTCCATCGACGTCACCGCCTCCTTGGTGTCCGCCTGAATGGTCTTGACCAATGCCTCGATCTGTTTGGTGGCGTTACTGGATCGCTCTGCCAGACGCTGCACCTCATCCGCCACCACAGCGAATCCGCGGCCGGCTTCACCAGCCATCGCCGCCTGCATCGCGGCGTTGAGTGCCAGGATGTTGGTCTGGTCTGCTATGTCATCGATCAGCTCGACAATGTCGCCAATCTCCTGGGAACTCTCGCCCAATCGCTTGATACGTTTTGAGGTCTCCTGGATCTGTTCGCGGATGGTGTCCATCCCCTGGATGGTACGACGCACCGTGTCCGCGCCCTTGGCTGCGATCTCCACCGATCGCTGGGCAACTTCAGCCGAGCTGTTCGCTTCCGTCGACATCTGGTCGATGGCACCGGTCATCTCTTTGATCGATAGAGTGGCAGAAGATATCTGATTAGCCTGATGCTCACTCGCCTCTGCCAGGTGCACGGCTGTTGCCCTGCTCTCTTGTGCCGAGGTGGATACCTGAACTGAGGTCTCATTGATAGTGGCCACCAGGCTGCGCAATGCCTCGATGGCGTAGTTAATGGAATCGGCAATGGCACCCGTCACATCCTCGGTCACCGTTGCCGTTACTGTAAGATCGCCATCCGCCAGATCACCCATTTCATCCAGCAATCTCAGGATTGCCTGCTGATTTCTTTCGTTCTGATTATTGCTCTGCTGTTCCCTTCGCCTCGCATTGCGCACCAGCGCAAAGACCAGCAGCAACAGAAACAGTGCTGCTAACCCACCCAGTGCGGTCAGTGTGCCGGGGCCTACCTTCATCCCCGCGATCTCAAACCGGCCAGGGGAGCGTTCAAAAGCGTCAAGCGACGCCTTGGCAGCCTGATTGACCTTGTCCGATAGAGCGGAAATGCGTTCAGCCGCATCCAGGGATGGAATTATCGATGGCACACTATCGATTATCTGCTCTGCATTTTGCTTGAGGGTCTGGAACAACACTGCGGCCTGTTGCAGTTTCTTCAGCGCCTCCTCATCCTCGATCGACTCGACCTGTAGAGAGTCACTGCCCTTCAACATACCCTGCAGTATCCGACCGAAGCGGTTCGTATCATCGCTGAACTGATCAATGGCAGTGGCAGTATCCTCCCCACCCATCAGTACTTTGGTCACATTCTTGTCGATACGCTCGAGCAGCATCAGCTGGCGCGATGCAACGGCAATCTGAGACGGAGACGCCTGGCTCTTCACCAGGATATCCACCGCCTGTTGTGACAGCTTCTGCAACTTGGGTGATAGCGCGGTGACCGCCTCTATCCGTTCATTTACCGAGATGATCGGCGCCTTATTTGTGAGGACAGCGTCCACACTCACTCTCAATTCACTCCAACGATCCTCCAGCAGCCCCAACTCTTTCGACACTGCCTTCGGGGGCGCTGGAAGCCCCTGCGCCCGGTCTCCCTTTTCCAACTTCGTCATCAGACCTTGAAAACTTTCCCGATCCGCCTGCAACCGATCAAATGCGCCCTGGTCTCCCGAGGCAGCTCCCGTGGCATTTTTTATAATCTGCTGGGAAATCACCCGCTGATCTGTAATCCAGCGCTGATACTGCTCATTTTGCGCCTCCCACGTGGAGACATAAAAATATGTCACGCCTGCCAGAGCGATGCTGAGCAGCAATCCCATCGATAAAAAAATGACGAGTTTGTTGGATGTATTGATGTTTCCCGCACTCGCTACAGATCCCTTCTTCATCTCTGCCTATCTCCCGAGCAGCACGTTTACTGCTATAAAAACTGTATATTCCGGATCCGGAAGTGTTTCACTTCACTCCAGCGTGGACCTCAGGCTGCCGCGGCCTGGAAGTCAGCGCTCTCCACCAGTCCCTTCATACTGAACACCGGCCGTATTTCATCGCCCACCGCAAACGCACTCTGCACATACGCCTCCATTGCCCCGGATACCCTTGGCGCTCCGACCCGTTGCTCTTCGTTAAAGTGCTGCAACCCCTGCACACTACCGACCAGCAGGCCGG
>JAUUYI010000265.1 GCA_030590525.1 Sedimenticola sp.
GTAGGGTGGATCAAGGAGCGCAGCGACGGATCCACCAACGCGACCTGGCCTGGTGTATCCGCTCCGCTTGATACACCCTACATTTTAGATTCTTGCCTGGACTTATTGAGAAGTTACGCAGTCAGGCGGGATGGATCGGCGTTCGTAAATGTGAAATTATTTTGAAGCGAGCCTTTAAGTCCCTGTCTCAAAACCACAGCGCATTCTGACATAGGCGGCGGCAAAAACCGAGCGATTTGGTTGGGAATATAAATTTTTTGGTGTAGAATGCCGCCCAACACTCCCAGGAGGCTGTCGGGTTTAGGCGATGGTTACGAGGGGAAGCCATTTTGAGTCAGATTTTTCGATCGTTTGAGGAGAATAGCCGCAGCTATTTGACGACAAGGATCGGGAAATCTGGCCAAAAGGGCTTTACCGCAGTAGATCAGCCCTGAATTCGACAGCCTCCCAGCGGGATCCTAAGATATATCTGGCTGGAGAACAGAGATGGCAGAAGTGACGAAAGAGCTGGTTGAGAAGGCGATTGCACAGTACCAGGAGCCTCACCTCGGCAGGGACCTGGTGAGCGCCAAGTGCATCAAGGGTATCGAGATCGATGGGGACAAGGTCAAAGTCGTGATCGAACTGGGTTTTCCCGCCAACGGACTCCTCGACCAGGTTGTGGAAGAGGTGAAAAAGGCGGTCGAGTCTGTGGATGGCATCTCCAGTGCGGAGGTGAAGGCAAGCTGGAAAGTGGTTGCCCACTCGGTACAGAAATCCCTCAAGCCGATCGATAATGTGAAGAACATCATCGCCGTCGCTTCCGGCAAGGGTGGTGTGGGCAAATCCACCACCGCTGTCAACCTGGCCCTGGCCCTGGCGGCCGATGGGGCGCGGGTCGGTATCCTCGATGCGGACATCTACGGTCCGTCTCAGCCGCGTATGCTGGGTGTCTCCGGCCAGCCGGAGTCGAAGGATGGCAAGACCCTGGAGCCGATAGAGAACTACGGCATTCAGGCTATGTCCATCGGTTTCCTGATCGACGAAGAGACGCCCATGATCTGGCGAGGGCCCATGGTCACCCAGGCCCTGGAGCAACTGCTCAACGACACCAACTGGGATCAACTGGACTACCTGGTCATCGACCTGCCACCGGGCACCGGTGACACCCAGCTGACCCTGGCCCAGAAGGTACCGGTCTCAGGTGCCATCATCGTCACAACCCCTCAGGACATCGCCCTGCTGGACGCCCGCAAAGGTTTCAAGATGTTCGAGAAGGTCGAGGTGCCGATCCTGGGGATCGTGGAGAACATGAGCACCCACATCTGCTCCCAGTGCGGCCATGAAGAGCATATCTTCGGTGAAGGGGGCGGTGGCCGCATGGCGGAACAGTACAGCGTGGACTTCCTCGGTGCCTTGCCACTGGACATCCGTATTCGGGAAGAGACCGATGGCGGCAAACCGACGGTGGTAGCCGAGCCTGACGCGCGTATCTCTCAGATATACCGCGAGATTGCCCGCAAAGCAGCGGCCAAGCTTGCGCTTCAGGCCAAGAGTTATGCGGCGAAGTTCCCCAATATCGTGATACAGAACAACTAGCCCGAAGATTTCACTAATCTGTGCCAGGATGTTGCTTCTCAATAAGTTGAGGCAACCTCGACGTTGTAGGGTGGATAAGCGTAGCGCATCCACCATCTGGGCGTTGCGTTATACGGGCAGACCAGGGTGGATGCGGCGCGCATAAGTGCGGTGCACAACAGGAGGCCTGTGGGCGCGCCTTATCCCCCCTACGAAACTGCCCCGGGTTATTGAGAAGTTACGCCGAGATCACTTAGGATCTGATTAGGCACTTTAGACAGCCAAATCCTATAATTTCAAGCAGTTAGACGATTTTGCAAGAATTCTTTTAGCGGTTGTTTTTACACTATATATTTTGCTTTTCTCGAAATATTGGATGAGCTAACTACCTAATCAGAACTTAGGATATTGGTTTCACAAGGAAAATTTTGAAGGAATGGCGTATCAGCGATTACGGCTGACTGACGACTGCATGGATGCAGGAGGTAGAGCAACGCGTGGAGCAGTTGCCGAGAGAATATTCCTTGTGGGAACAAGAGACAAGCGAGATCGGTGCGCCTTGTAGGGCGAATTTATTCGCCCCTGCATTTCGAAATGACCGGGGGTCTTAACGGTTACGTAGCAGAGGTTTTGATTGCTGGCTTAATAGCACACTGTCCAGGCGAGCGTTTTTATGAGCAGCAAATGGGATACCCGTTTTCTCGGCCTGGCGGCTCACATCTCCGGTTGGAGTAAGGACCCATCCTCCCAGGTGGGGGCGGTCATCACCGACGGTAACCGTATCGTCTCGCTGGGGTACAATGGTTTCGCTGCAGGCGTGCAGGACACCAGGGCGCGGTTGACGGATCGAAACTGTAAGCTGAATCTCACCATCCATGCGGAAGAGAACGCGATGATCTTCGCCAAGCGTGATCTGCGCGGCTGTACCGTCTTTGTTACGCATCCCCCCTGCCCCCGCTGTGCCTCGAAGCTGATCCAGGAGGAGGTGGGACGGATCGTCTACATCTCACCAAGTGAGGATTTCCTCTCCCGCTGGGCAGACGACCTGAAGCTTTCCCACGAGATGTACCAGGAGGCTGGGATCGAGATCAGCGCCTACGAAATCGATCAGATCAACATCGCCAACACCCGGGTCACGGTGGCACCGGGGGGCTTCTTCACTGCCGTGCTGGAGAATTTTCTGAATCCTGAAGATCCCGGGAAAAAGAGCTGAGTTCCATGACTACCTCCCCGCCGCTCTCCTGCTTTGCGATCTTTACCGGCAGATAGCCGAGCGCCGGGGCCAGCCACAGAGTTGCCCGGGATGGCTTGCCATCTTTGCTGCGGGTCAGCCGGAGTGTCTGAAAACGGCCTGCGGCTGTCTCTGTCTGCTCATCGCCGGCGCGTTCGAACCGGTACTGCTTCAGCCGCCCCCCGTCCGCGACCGGAAACTGCAGCGTGCTGCTGCAACCCGCATTCAGCCGTAACATCAACTCCAGCTGTTGGCTGAACTTGTCCTGGGTGTCGGGCGGGACTTGCATGTTCCAATGTGACTCCAGGGAGTAGTTGGTAACACGCCCCCTCGTCCAATCGAAGACCAGCTTGACCTGTCTGGGCCGGGATGATTTCCGGTGCTGGTACAGATAGTGTTCCGGGGTGATTCCACACTTGCCGATGCGGCCATTGCTCTGTTCCGTGACCTGATCACTGCGCAGCACCGCAGCCAGCCCGACCGGGATGGTCAATGCGTGGTAATGGTACGTCCCCGGCGGGGTAAAGGAGAGTTTTACCCGCACCTCACCAAACAGCATGCTACCCTTTTTAAGCTGATATGTTGCGGCAAAGGGGCTGAGGCCGAGCTTTTCCGAAACGGCTGCTGCCGGCCATAGCAGTAGCATTCCGATGAGGGCAGTGAGCAGAGAGCGGTGTCGGCACCTCATTCAGGCGGTGTTTCTCCATACGCCAGGGTGAGTGGTTGCTCCAGGGGCGCGCCCCGTCCATGAACACGCGGTTGCCCTCGAGCCTTACCCGTCCTTCGGCGATCAGCCGGATCGTAGCGGGGTAGATAACATGTTCCCGGGTGAGCACGCGGGCTGCCAGCGTATCGACACTGTCATCGCTCTCCACCGGAACCCTGGCCTGCATCACCATCGGGCCCCCATCCAGCTCCTCGGTGACGTAGTGGACAGTGGCGCCGTGTTCGTTGTCACCTGCCTCGAGTACCCGTTCATGGGTGTGCAACCCCCGGTACTCGGGTAGCAGGGAGGGGTGGATATTCAGCATCCGGCCGTGGAAGTGGTTGACGA
>JAUUYI010000281.1 GCA_030590525.1 Sedimenticola sp.
ATTATGGAGATGATTTTGAGTGGAAATGGAGAGGTCTGGATTGAGTGGATAAATCAACATTATTGACAAAACGCATTCCAACTGTCAGCAGAAAAGTAGGGTCGAATTTAGTCGACCATCGCATTGGCCGAATGAATTCGGCCCTACAACGGTAATCTACCCTCTTGATCAGGGGAAGAGCCTTTTTTAATGCTGAATTCTATATCCTGAATACCTGAATCGTTACCGGATACCTTTGGAATTACCAGGTATCACGCCACCAGGAGAGGGCTATAATACCTCTCTGTCAGAGCATACACTGAGTGGAACAGAAAAATGGACAGTAGCAGCGTTGACCTCGCCGGTTCAGAGGTGGAGGCGATAGTGGTCGAAGGGGATCGGGTGATCGTTCGTTTTTCCCGGGCCCATATCGAGAAGAGCATGAGTGGCTCGGTAGAACGGACCCGTTGGTGGCAGGCCGGATCACTGGTGTTCGAAGGGGCGAAGGCAGAGGGTGAACTCCCCGACTGTCCCTGTGTCTGTGCCGGCGGCGATGTCGGTGAGAACATCTACACCTACCGTGACATGATACCCATCCCCCTGAAGAGTCGGGGGCGGGCCCACTGCGACCTGCGCTTCGAGGGCACGGACCGGCATCTCCGGGTGAATGCCGAGGCAGTGGAACTGCAGATGGAGGATCGTCCCCACTACATCGAGCATCTGCGGCCGGAGTAGCCCACACGAAAGGATTAACGACAGGCTTGCTAAAAACTATTGCAGGTTGGTGCTGAGCTTGCGAAGTCCAACGTGGAAGTGGCAATGAAATGTTGGGCCTCGTTCCTCAGCACCAGGTGTTTTGGTCTCAGTTAGGAGTAGGTTGGGCATGTCGTTTATGCCCGACGTCATTTATCAAAGCCACCTACCAGAAAAATGTCGGGCACAAAAAACCGTGCCCGACCTACATGTCCCCCGGGCCAGATGCCAGCCGATGGGCCCAGCGGGTGGTCTCCGGCAGTCGGTAGCGGGTGGTGCAGGCCAATACATAGTGAATGGCACTCTCCAGGCTGATGCGGTGGCCGGGGGAGATATAGAGAGGATTCACCCGTTTCCGGGTTCGGAGCACTGCACCGATCTGTTCATCCCGATCCATCAGCGGTACCCAGCTTCCCTTCTCTTCCGGGACGGCGGGATGGCTGCCGATGAGGCGACTCTTGGCTACGCCGATGGCGGGCGTATCCGTCAGCAGCCCCAGATGGCAGGCGATACCGAAGCGCCTCGGGTGGGCGATGCCCTGGCCATCGCAAAGCAGCAGGTCAGGCTGGTTTTCGAGCTGCATCATCGCCTCCAGCACGGCTGGGATCTCACGGAACGACAGCAGGCCCGGTACATAGGGAAATCGGGTGGGTTGCTGGACGATGGCCTGCTCCTCCAGTTCCAGGGAGGGAAAGCGAAGCAGGGCGACTGCCGCACGGGTGATCCTGCCACTCTCCTTGAAGCCCACATCCACCCCCGCTACCCGCTGGATATTCTCCAGCCGGTCCCGGCTCTCGACCAGGCCGCGCAGCCTCTCCTGTATCGCCCGTGCCTCTGTCGGCGTGACATCCCAGGGGTGTTGGTGGTGCAGTTTCATCGGGTACTTAAATATTGAGCATTGCCTCGGTGCGTGCGATCTGCTCCTTGGCTTCGTCCAGGATCTTCAGGCTCAAACGCGGGGTCAGCTCCCCCAGTGCCAGACGTGCATGGGCCGGGACCTCGTTGATGGCAGGCACGGAGAAGGTCTGAGCGGTCCCCACAAAGCTGTGCAACTGGGCGACAATCACCAGGTCGCAGTAATCCGGAACGGAGCCACTGTTTCGCATCCACACCTCACTCTCCAGTGCCGTGATGATAAATTCGCTGGCGAAACCCCAGTTGCGCAGAATCATGCTCCCGATCTGGGCCCGCAACTGCTGGACCGCCTGATCGATCACTTCCGGCTGAAGCTCTTCCTGGGGAAACGATTTGGCGTAGTTGAGCACGGCGACCACCCCGATGTCGTGTAATAGTCCCGCAAGCATGGCGTGTTCGGGGTTGAAACGGGAATCGTGCTGGGCCAGAACGTAACTGATGGCGGCGACCCGGGTGCTGTGCGTCCACAGCGCCTTCATACGCTGTCGCAGTAAACCGGAATCTGTTTCGAACAGCTCTTTCAGGGAGTATGAGAGGACCAGTTTATGGGTGACGCCAGCCCCGAGGCGCACCACCGCCCCGGCACAGCTCTCCACCGGTGTCAGCCGTCCGTACAGGGCGCTGTTGGAAGCCTTGATCAGCTTCGCTGTGATCACCGGGTCGGTCTGGATCATCTCAGCAATGCGGTCCGCATCGCTGATATCGTCTTTAAAGGCCTCTCCGATACGAATTGCCACCTCGGGCAGACTGGGGAGCTGCAGTTTATCCTGTTCCAGATCCTGCAACAGACGGGTGCTGAGCTCACTCTCGAAAGGCGTGTTCTCCTCCACCACGTCATCACCGCTGACACTGTAATTATTGAGCCCATTGCTGACACTGTAATTATCGATCTCATTGCCTCCCTGGTCGTTGACCTGATCGAGAATGGCATTGTCGATTCGGAGCAATATTACGGGGGAGACAGAGATCACATTGTACATGCGGGGCAGTAGTCGGGATATAGGATCCAGAGAAGAAGGGTCTCCAGCCTTTATATCCATTATTTTGCCATCCCTGGACTGGAGTCGCAGCTGGCCTTCGGCCAGGAAGAAACTGTAATTATCACGCGCGCCGCGTTTCACCAGCAGGCAGCCGGGGGGCGCCTCTATCCTTTTGACGCAGTTCGCCACCTGATTCAACTGCGCCTCGCTCAGATTATGCAAGGGGCGGAACATTCGGAGGGTGTTAGCTTCCGGGGTAGTGGATTTGGAGCAGGCCATTCCCATAGTGATTTCAAGAGCCCATACTTAACCGTTCATGTCGTTTGCCAGGATTCCGCGGCTGAGTGCAGGATCGAGGCCCCTAGTAACAGACGTTAGCGGCAGTGGTGATATAACCTTTATTCTTAAGCGCCAGGCTAACTCCAATGCCATTAACTAATGCCATTAACTAAGCAAAATTAGTGCAGGGTGCTATTGGCGCAAAAGTCGGCTGGAAAAAGGAATAATCGTCGCTTTTGATTGTAAGTGATTTTATAATTTAAGCAATATCAATGGGTTATTAGTGATCAAGTATATGTAAATTCTATTAATTGAAGCATATACTTGATCATTTCCGGCTCGTGACTATGGCTCCAGCGAGGCAATGACGACCGAGATCCTTATTCGATGCCTATCCACATTGGGTTATATACTTTGTCAAGGCAACTACCTGATTGCGTATACTAATGAAATCAGTGAGTTACATGATCCAACCGACTTTTGCGCCAATAGGAACATAAAGCAGCTCTCAGATCCGTAGGGTGTGGTGAGGAACGAACCGCACGTGTGACCGGCATGTCAGTCGGCTAGCTGGTGCAAGTCCAACCATGGCCCTTGGGAGAAGGGAACATGTAGGCGAAGGCAAGGGTGTCCGAAGAAACTC
>JAUUYI010000239.1 GCA_030590525.1 Sedimenticola sp.
ATGCAACAGATCTCCATCGCGGGGGGGACGGTCGCTGCGAGTCTGGTGTGGGACGAGGCGGCCTGGCGAGGGGAGTTGCGTGGGCGCCAGGTGTCGTTGCCCCGTTTGCAGCAGGTTCTCGCTCATACTGGAGTTCAGCTCCCGGTCAGTGGCCTGCAGGGAGATGTGGCTCCCAGGGTTCAGGTCGAGGGGAACCCACAGGGAGTGACGACGGCCGACTGGGAGCTGGATTTTCGGGGCAGCGGCTTCAGTGACGAGGTGGTTGGGTTGTTTGCCGAGATGCTGGATGGAACCTGGAAAGGGCGGTTGCAGCTGGGTGCTGGGGAGGTCCAGGGAAGTCAGCAGCTGAAATTGACCCGGGGGGCGCTGTTGACACCCTGGTTCTACCTGGACCCGGAAGGGAAATCCGTTACTCTGAACTCAAGGTTCCGCTACGATCCCGGGGCGGGCAGGCTCGCGATCGAAGGGCTGCGATATCAGCATGCGAATCACCTGGATCTCTCTGCTTCCGGCTTATTGCAATTGACCCCGGGGATCAACCCGATCGAATTCCAGTTGTCGACCCGGCCTGCAGACCCGGGCGTGCTGTTCGATGCCTATCTGGCGCCCGTGTTGGGCGATGACCTTTTTCAGCAGCTGGAACTGAAAGGTCAGGTCTCGGCCGGGCTGAAACTCGACCCGGAACCGGCTCTGGAGATACGACTCCAGGATGTGGCGCTGACAACGGGTGCGGGAGGCAGCCACACGCTTCAGGGAGTAGCGGGTGAATTGTTCTGGGCGGCGGGCAGGATGGCTGCACCAAGTACCCTCTCCTGGCAGGCAGGGCGCCTGTTCAGCTGGCTGGAACTCGGTCCCGCCCGGCTCTCACTGCGGTTGAACGAACACGGCATGGAGCTGCTGCAACCGGCCAGGCTCCCGCTCCTCGATGGCGCACTGCAGGTGGATGAGTTGATGCTGGAGCAGGGAGAGGGTGGTCCACGGGTGGCCTTTCAGGGGCATCTGGAACCCATCTCCATGACCCTTCTCAGCCAGGCCCTTGGGTGGCCATCACTGTCCGGGCAGCTTTCGGGGATGATTCCAGGGGTCTCTTACAAGGATGGGGTGTTATCGGTAAATGGCATCATACTGATACGCCTCTTCGGGGGTACCCTCCTGATTCGAAATCTGCGCCTGGAGGAGATAACCGGCCCGCTGCCGGTACTGATGGCGGATGTTCAGATGAAGGGGTTGGATCTGGAAGCCCTGACCCGCACATTTTCATTTGGTAAGATTACCGGAAAACTCGATGGAGAGGTGGATGGGTTGCGGCTGGAAGGGTGGCGCCCGGTCGCGTTTGATGCCCGCTTCGGCACGCCCGCGGATGATGACAGCCGGCACCGGATCAGCCAGAAGGCAGTGGACAACATCTCCAATCTGGGGGGGTCCGGGATATCGGGTGCGCTCTCCCGCAGTTTCCTGCGGATGTTTGAAGAGTTTGGCTACGATCGGCTCGGTATCAGTTGCCGGCTGCGGAATGGCATATGCGAAATGGATGGCATCGAACCCGCTACCAGGGGTTATTATCTGGTGAAAGGCGGGGGTATCCCACGGATCGATATCGTTGGTTTCAACCGCAGTACCGACTGGGAACTTCTGGTCACAAAGCTGAGGCAGATCGCCCAGGGAAGCGGTCCGGTGATCGAGTGATGCATTTGAATTTTCAACAATGGGGGTTCTTCGATGAAAACAATGAAGATGTCAGGCCTGCTGATGGCCATGCTGCTGCTGGCGGGCTGTGTCACTATCAATATCTACTTTCCTGCTGCCGAGGCGGAGCAGGCAGCGGACAGGATTGTCGATGACATCCTGGGCAAGACCCCGCCTCCGGCTGAGCCAAAAGGCTCATTTCTGCCGTCCCGGCTGGGCGTTCGGCTGGGCCAGCAACTGCTCGACTTCCTGATTCCGGCCGCCCAGGCGGGGACCCCGGACTTTACCGTAAACACCCCCCGGATCCGTCAGCTTCAGGCCAGCATGAAAAAGCGCTTCAAGAGTCTCAAACCCTTCTATGAAGGGGGGGCGATCGGTTTTACCAAAAATGCCCTGGTCTCGGTACATGATGCCGCTGCTATCGGCCTGAAGAATAAAAACCGGGTGAAACAGCTGGTGGCGGCAGAGAACAGTGACCGTAATGCCCTCTATCAGGCGATCGCGGAGGCCAATGGGCACCCGGATTGGGAACCCGAGATACGCGCCACTTTTGCCAGGACCTGGATACAGAAGGCGGCTCGGGGCTGGTGGTTTCAGGCATCCAACGGTGGCTGGAAGCAGAAGTAACGGATGGCCCGTTCGCGACGCAGAAGGCTGCCAGCCGATCCGGTGACGACGATCATCGACTCCCTGAGTCATGATGGGCGGGGAGTTGCCCACATAGACGGCAAGGCGGTCTTCATCCATGGGGCACTCCCGGGTGAAGAGGTCTCTTTCCTCTATACCCGGAAGCGGGGCAGTTTCGATGAAGGGCGAGTGCAGACGGTGTTGAATCCCTCCCCCGACCGGGTGGAGCCTGGCTGTCCCCATTTTAAAATCTGCGGCGGCTGTGCCCTGCAGCATCAGGCACCCTCGGCCCAGATAGCGGCCAAACAACAGGTGCTGCTGGATGCCTTCGAGCGGATCGGCAAGGTGGCACCGGCACTGGCGCTGGAGCCTCTGACCAGCGGAGACCTCTGGGGTTATCGTAAAAAAGCCCGGCTCGGGGTCAAATTTGTGCCAAAAAAGGGCAAGGTGCTGGTGGGTTTCAGGGAGCGGGGCTCCAGTTTCCTGGCTGATATCGATCGCTGCCCGGTGCTCGACCCGCAGGTGGGTGACCTGCTCACACCCCTCTCGAAGATGATCGCCGAACTCTCCGTCAAGGAGCGGATACCACAGATCGAGGTGGCGATAGGTGATCGGGATTGTGTCCTGATATTTCGCCTGCTGGACCCACCTTCCGAGGCGGACAGAGAGAGACTGCTGGCATTTGGCCAGGAGCGGGGTGTGGCCGTCTATCTGCAGGAGGGTGGGCCGGATACGGTGACCCCCCTGTCGTTGGCGGGGGACGATCTTCGCTACGCGCTGCCGGAACAGCAGGTAACGATTCGTTTCTTACCAACGGACTTCACGCAGGTCAACAGCGGGCTCAATCGATTGATGGTGGGGCGGGCTGTGGAACTGCTCGATCCCAGCCCCGGAGACCGGATGCTGGATCTGTTCTGTGGTCTGGGGAATTTTACCCTGCCGCTCGCCCGCCGGGCCGGCTCGGTAGTGGGAGTAGAAGGGGATGCGGGGCTGGTGGAGCGGGCACGCCGGAATGCGCAGGAGAACGATATCCACAATGTCCGTTATTACACGGCCAACCTTTATGATTCCCTGGAGCAGGCGCCCTGGCTCACCGAATCGTTTAACAAAGCGTTGCTCGATCCGCCACGTAGCGGCGCTGCCGAGGTGCTGGAGCTGCTTTCGGGACTGGGGGTGGAGCGTATCGTCTATGTCTCCTGTTACCCCGGGACCCTGGCGCGGGACGCAGGTGAACTGGTGCACCGGCACGGTTACCGGTTGCGTGCTGCCGGGGTGATGGATATGTTTCCACACACGGCCCATGTGGAATCGATCGCCCTGTTCGAACGATGAGGGCAGGGGTCAGAAGACAGAAGACAGGAGTCAGAAGACAGGAGTCAGGAGCGTAGTACGGAACCGCGCAAGTGCCCGTGAATATAATGTAGGTTGGGTTAGGAGCGCATCTCGATGATATTTCAAGTTATCACCAGATTATGAGCGCGCCGTAACCCAACATATTCTTCATCGCTACTTATGCAGCGCTGTAGTAGTTCGGACGGGGCCTGATCGGAATTCCGGGGGCCGGTGTGCACGGCTGTGCCGCGCTATGGGTAGGGTGTGCGCCGCTTGCGGTGCGCACCGTGGATCGAGTGGCGTGGGACAGGCCCCTGGGAGGTTCCCCGTTCTTAATGCTGATTTCCAAATCAATGGAGAAAATGTGGCAACCGAGATAGAACGCAAATTCCTGGTGAAGAATGACCTCTGGCGGGGTCAGATTATTTCACAGGTGCGGATGAAACAGGGTTATGTGTCCGGCGGCGAAAATGCAACGGTGCGGATTCGCGTGGCTGGGGAGCAGGCCTGGCTCACCATCAAGAGTACCACTCAGGGCATC
>JAUUYI010000046.1 GCA_030590525.1 Sedimenticola sp.
GTAAAGGCGGTCAGCCCGGAATACCCGCTACGGGGAGAGTTGCGGGTGCGCGCTGCCCCGAACCTGCCGGAGCAAGGTATTCGAAAACTGCCCTCCTCCGGCGAAATATGGGTGGGCGCCCGACTCCTGGCGGAACTGGGCATGGAGACCGGTGACCCGCTCTCTCTGGGAGAGCGGGAATTACACATTTCCCGGATCATCAGCCGTGACAACGGCGATGCTGTCAATCTGTTCCGGCTCGGCCCCAGGGTGCTCATGGCACTCGAAGAGATCCCCTCGACCGGACTGGTGACCCCGGCCAGCAGGGTCCATCACCAGTTACTGGTTGCGGGTGCCCCCAAACGGGTAGAGCGTTATCGCCTCTGGGCCGGCAAGCGGCTCCCCAAGGGAGTCAGCCTGAACCACATGAGCAACGCACGGCCGGAGCTGAGAAGTGCCCTGGACCGGGGCGGTCGATTCCTCGGGCTGGCGGCTCTGGCCGCGGTATTGATGGCCAGCGCCGCCGTTGCCCTTTCCGCCCGTCGTTTCGTGGAACGGCAATCCGACAGCAGCGCCATTCTCCGCTGCCTTGGCTGCAGCCGTGGATTCATCCTGCAGACCCTGCTTTTGCGGCTCACACTACTCACCCTCCTGGCCAGCCTTGCCGGCATATTATTCGGTTATCTCTCCCAGTTTCTGCTCGCCAGCGCCATCGGGGAGTGGTTTGGACCGGAACTTCCGATGCCGGGGATGACGCCCGCCTGGATCGGTTTCGGCACCGGTTTTGCCACCCTCTTCGGCTTCACCCTGCCCTCCCTGCTTCGTCTGGGCTCGGTTCCCCCATTGCGGGTCCTGCGTCGTGACCTGGGTGCCCCACCGGCCAATGCCTGGCTGGCAGCACTGTCGGCCCTGCTCGCTATCGCTCTACTGATGCTGTGGCAGTCGGGGGATATAAAACTGGCAATATCGGTCATGGCCGGGACCCTGCTGACCATCGCCCTGCTGCTGGCAGCCGCGCGCCTTCTGATCCGGCTGGTTACCCCACTCCGCCACCGGGGAGACAGCATCTGGCGTTACGGACTGGCGAGTCTGGCCCGAAATCCGGCCCTGACCAGCCTGCAGCTGGCTGGTTTTGGACTCGGCATCCTGGCGCTGCTACTGCTCGCCGTGGTGAGAGTGGACCTGCTGAACAGCTGGCAACGCACCATCCCGGCGCAGGCTCCCAATCAGTTTCTAATCAATATTCAACCGCGAGAAGTGCAACCACTTACCCGCTTTCTCCAGCAGAGCGATCTGAAGAGTGGTGGCATCTTCCCCATGCTGCGAGCCAGGCTGACCCGGATCAACGAACACACCGTCTCACCGGACGATTACCAGTCAGACCGGGCCCGGCGACTGGCCAGTCGGGAGTTCAATCTCTCCTGGTCAGAGCAGCTGCAGGCGGACAACCGCATCCTCAGTGGCCACTGGTGGGATCCACACCAGGTTGATCAAGCGCTATTCTCGGTGGAACAGGGACTGGCAGAAGAGTTGGGCATCGAGCTTGGCGATCGACTCACCTTTAACCTGGCCGGCGTCCCCATCGCAGGCCGGGTAGCCAGCCTGAGGAGCGTCCAGTGGGACTCGTTCCACCCCAACTTCTTCGTCATTGGTACGCCCGGGCTATTGAAGAATCACCCTGCAACCTATATCACCAGTTTCTATCTTCCTGCTGGCGGAGAGAAACGGCTGGCCGGTCTGCTGCAGCGTTTCCCCTCAGTCACTATTATCGATGTCAGCACCCTGATGCAGCAGATCCGGGAGATCATCACCCGGGGTGCCAGCGCGGTGGAGTTCGTCTTTCTGTTTACTCTGGGCGCAGGTGTGCTGGTACTCTATGCCGGTATCCAGGCAACCCGGGAACACCGCCGTCAGGAATCAGCAATCCTGCGCACACTGGGCCTCAGACGTCGCCCCCTGCTGCTCGCAGTCAGTATCGAATTCATAACCCTCGGCGTACTGGCCGGTCTGCTGGCAAGCAGCTGTGCCAGCCTCACCGGCTGGTATATCTCCACCGAACTGCTGGGGCTGGGGTACCAGTTCAATCCCTGGCTCTGGGTGGCCGGTACCCTGGGCGGTGGTATCGGTGTCGGGCTGGCGGGGGCGATGGCGACTTACCCGCTGGTGGTAAGGCCACCGCTGGAGACACTTCGGGGTTAGAGGGAGGTACTAGTACCTTACCACTGAAATCTTGAACAAAAATACAAAGAAATCTCCGTAGGGTGGGCACGTTGTTTGTGCCCACCATTGCGGTACAAGGAGCTACGCGGCCACAAATCTGAGAATAACAAAATCGAGCAGTTACGATTATGTTATTCAAACTCTGTGTAGGATGGGCAAAGGCGCGAAGCGCCGTGCCCATCACCGGGGTAGGCAGCACGGCTTTTGATGGGCACGCTTCGCTTTGCCCATCCTACGGTTCAGAGAATAATGAAATCAAGCAGTTACGATTATGTTATTCATGAGCCACTTTAATCCCGGAATCTGATCTGAGACCAAAACTCTTGTAGGTTGGCGCTGAGCTTGCGAAGCCCAACGCGGAAGTGGCACTGAAATGTTGGGCTTCGTTCCTCAGCACCAACCTACCCGTTTATAAACAGTGTAATAATATTTTATCTTTCGTAAAAACAACAAGTAACGGGATGTTTGATGAGAACATCCGAGAATATTCCGGCACTGTTCAAACCAGCATCACCAGCAGCACCACGAACCCGGCCACCGCCAGTATCGGCAGTGCGATCCCCATCCACTCACCGGCTTCCGCCTTCCGGCTCTCTTTCATCATCTGCTTTGCCCGGGGCCACAGAAACAGGATCATGGCGATCAGGAGCATCGCCGAGCCGATCTTCATCCAGTCCATATCTCGTTCTCCAAACTGCGGAGCCCCGGTGAAGACCGGGGCTCGTGGTTACCACTTCATTGCACTTCCGGTGATCAGTCGTCGCCGGAGAAGAAACCCAGGATCTGCAGCAGGCTGATGAAGATATTGTAGATGCTGAGGTAGAGGCTGATGGTCATGGTGATGTAATTGGTCTCACCGTCATGGATCATGCGGCTGGTGTCATACAGGATGAAACCACTCATGATCATGATCACCACCGACGAGATCGCCAGGGCGAGGGCGGGCATATTGAGAAATATGTTGGCCAACGCTGCCACCAGCACCATCAGCATGCCGGCGATCAGGAAACCACCCATGAAGCTGAAATCCTTGCGGGTGGTCAGCGCATAGCCGGAGAGACCCAGGAAGATCACGCCGGTGCCACCAAAGGCCGTGGCAACGATCTGGGGCCCGTTGGACATGGCCAGGTACTGATTCAGAATGGGGCCGAGACCAAAACCCATCAGGCCGGTGATGGCAAACACCACCCACAACCCCGATGCCGAGTTGGCGGTCTTGGGCAGCACCAGCCAGATCAGGAGCATGGCGCCGCCAATGCTCAACAGGTAGGTCATCGGCGGCATCTGGAGCACCACCGAAACTGCCGCCATCACGGCGCTGAAAAACAGTGTCGCCGACAGCAGGGTGTAGGTGTTCTTCAGGACCTTGTTGACCGGTACCGACCTATCCACCGGGCGTGCAACGGAATAATCCAAGCGATTCATAGAGTTACTCTCTCCTTTCTCTGGTATTGACTCAAGTCTGTTTCAAGTGATGAGACTTTAATGGTGTCTAATGGTTCCACAGCATACTTAAACTTGAGTATAAAGATCAATAATTCAAGATCAATTCCGGTAGAAATAAAACAAAGCCGAGCGTGAAGGGTGGCGGCAGGGGCGCGCTTTCAGGTATCCTTCGCGTCTCTACTCTCTACCGGGAGAGGTGGCTGAGCGGTCGAAAGCACTGGTCTTGAAAACCAGCGAGGGCTCGCGTCCTCCCAGGGTTCGAATCCCTGCCTCTCCGCCAAATATTTCGATAAAATCGATAATAAACAGTAAGTAATTGAATTAAATGTCTTGCTAGTCCCCCGATTGGTCCCCCTTTGTGATATCGCTAGGTAGGTTTTTGGGGTGTATCCCCCGAAGTTGCTGCCCGATGTCAGCAATCCTTCCCGATGCCAGCGCCGAACGTCGATCAGCATGTAATCTTCGGTCGTATCCTTTGCGCCGAGATGCCAGTGCCGCCCGCTGCCCATGCCACCCAATTTTTATCACCAGATTTTGCCGAAATCATTAGGGATTTTAGCCCATATATGAATGGCACTTACTTAAGCCGATAAGTTCATGGAATCAAGTGGTTATGAACGGGGGCCGTAACTTCTCAATAAGTGCGGGCAATAATCTAAAGGGGGTGGGCGGTTTGCTCCTCCTGGTACAAGATATGGGGTCTGTGCTTTGTAGGTGCGAATTTATTCGCACGCGGCCGAATGAATTCGGCCCTACAGCGTGGATCCGACGCAGGGATCTGAACGGTTACCTTTATGTTGGGGTAGGAGGAGCAAACCGCCCACCCCCTAAAAATCAAAATCAGCGACCTTTTGGAGAAGCATGCGATTGCATGCTGCCTCGGTCCCCGGTCCTTGCTGATTCATATTTACCGCGCTCTGCCGCTAAACAGGGAAATCTTCCCTCAAACATTTTCTTTGCAGCCACTCACCCGGCTGCCGGGCAGAGCAATGAGCGCAATCGACCCCAACAGACACGATCACGGCTACCTGGGAACGGGGCCGGAAGAGATCCGGCACGCCATCAACAACCGCCTGGTCTACTCCATCGGCAAAGACCCTTTTACCGCTGTCGACCACGACTGGCTGCAGGCCCTCTCCTATGTGGTACGGGACCGATTGATCGAGCGCTGGATGGATACCCACCGCAACTATTCCCGACGTGACTGCAAACGGGTCTATTATCTCTCTCTCGAATTCCTTATCGGCCGCAGCCTGAACAATGCCCTGCTCAACATCGGCTTTCGCGATAATACGGCACAGGCACTCGAGTCACTGGGGCTCGATCTGGAGACGATGCAGACCCTGGAGCATGATGCCGCCCTGGGCAACGGGGGGCTGGGACGCCTGGCGGCCTGTATTCTGGACTCCATCGCCACCCTTGATCTTCCCGCCACCGGTTACGGGATCCGTTACGAGTACGGCATGTTCCGCCAGCAGATCGAGAACGGAGAACAGCGGGAGCAGCCGGAAAACTGGCTGGCGGCGGGCAACCCCTGGGAGTTTTCCCGGCCCGAGGTGAGGTATCTGATCCGTTTCGGCGGGCAGGTTCAGGTTTCCACGGATGAGACCGGCAGGCTGAAACACCAATGGGGCGGCGGGGATGAAGTGATGGCCATGGCCTTCGATACCCCGATCCCCGGCTACCACACCGAGACCGTCAACAATCTTCGGCTCTGGTCTGCCAGGGCCAGCAGCGACTTCGATCTTGGCTGCTTCAATCAGGGCAACTATATCAAGGCGGTGGAGCGGAAAACCCTGTCGGAAAACCTCTCCAAGGTGCTCTATCCGGATGACAGTTATGCGGAAAACCAGGAACTGAGACTGCGCCAGCAGTACTTCTTCGTCAGTGCCTCACTGCAGGATATCGTACGCCGCTTCCTGCAGCACCACAGCGATCTGAAGCAACTGCCGGACAAAGTGGCCATCCAACTGAACGATACCCACCCGGCCATCGCCATTCCGGAGTTGATGCGCATCCTGATAGATCAGCACCAGCTGGAGTGGCAGCCGGCCTGGGAGATCACAGCCCGGACCTTCAGCTACACCAACCATACCCTGCTGCCGGAGGCACTGGAGAGTTGGCCACTGAAGCTGCTCGAAGGCCTGCTTCCCCGACACATGCAGATAATATATGAGATCAACGGTCACTTTCTGGAATGGGTAAGCAACCAGCACCCGGGGAACCATGACCTGCTCCGACGTCTCTCCATCATCGAAGAAGAGAACGGTCAGCGGGTGCGTATGGCACACCTGGCCATCGTCGGCAGCCACAAGGTGAACGGCGTCTCAGCCCTCCATACCAAACTATTGAAAAGGGAGACATTCGCCGACTTCCACCGCATCTATCCGGGTAAATTCATCAATATCACCAACGGGATAACCCCCCGGCGCTGGCTGCACCAGTCAAACCCGGCACTGAGCAGCCTGATCTGCGATACCATCGGCAGCGGCTGGATCGATGACCTGCAACAGTTGGAACGCTTGTTGCCGCTGGCGGATGACGCCGCCTTCAGGGCTGAGTTCGCCGCCGCCAAGCGCACCAACAAGCTCCACCTGGCCAACCTTGCCGCGCGCTTCCTGGGTACCACTATCGACCCCGACAGCCTGTTCGACGTGCAGGTGAAGCGTATTCACGAGTACAAACGGCAACTGCTGAATCTGCTGCGGGTGGTCACCCTCTACAACCGCCTGCACGACGACCCGGGGCTCGATCTGATTCCCCGCACCGTCCTGATCGGTGGTAAAGCAGCCCCGGGCTATGCCATGGCCAAGCTGATCATCCGCCTGATCAACGATGTGGCCGGCGTGATCGACAGCGACCCGACGATCAAAGGGCACCTGAAACTGCTGTTCATCCCCAACTACGACGTCACCACCGCCGGCGACATCATCCCCGCCGCCGATCTCTCACAGCAGATATCCACCGCAGGGATGGAGGCCTCCGGCACCGGCAACATGAAGCTGGCTCTCAACGGCACCATTACCATGGGCACCCTGGATGGCGCCAATATAGAGATCCACGACCGGGTGGGAGAGGAGAACATCTTCACCTTCGGCCTCACGGCAGACGAGGTGAAAGAGTCCAAGGCCCGGGGGTACGATCCCCGCCGTGTCTATGAGGCCGACCCGGAGCTGAGACGCGCCGTCGACCAGATCGCTGCAGGCCACTTCTCGCCCACGGACCCGGACCGCTACCGATCCATCGTCGACAGCCTGCTGAACGGCGGCGACCCCTTCATGGTACTGGCCGACTACCGCGCCTACCTGGCATGCGACGCCCGGGCCGACCGCCTCTACTGTGATCCGGACGCCTGGTTTCGCAGCGCCATCATCAACACCGCCCGCATGGGGTTTTTCTCCAGCGACCGGACGGTGTCGGAATATGCGGAGAAAATATGGGGAATAACCCCCGTAGACTGATACAATTACGGGCTAGAAACCCCTCTCTTTGATTCTTATTCATGACACTCGAACCTGACATCACCGGCATCCTCTGGAGAGCCAATTTTCCTGATTTCTTTCTCTGGGCAGAGTGGGAAGATGAAGAGGCATCTGTATTCTTCCACCAGGGTTCAGGGGAGACGCTGCTACTGAACCCGTTGGGCGCCTATTTATTGAAGACCATCTGCAGCGAGGGTATATCGATCGAGAAACTCGCCCATCGGACAGCGCGGTATTTTGACCTGCCCGTGGATAAAGCGCTGCTGGGTACCATCAACATGAGCCTGCGCACCTTCGAACAGAAGGGCCTGGTCCTCTCCTCAGTCTCGTGAAACCCCTCAATCTCAAGCAGGGTAAAATTGCTCACTTGTTGCGCAACGACGGGGTACGGATTCAGATCGGCCCGTTCGCCGTCAGTCTGCGTTCACGATTGAGAAGAGTCGCCGAACAGATCGCCTTCTTCTATGCTGACTACCCCAGGGTAGCAGAGGATGCGTTCGTGGATTTCCACATTCAGATCAACAACCCGACTGGCCTGCGGCACTGGATACGTCCCCAGGCCATCTTCTCCTTTGACGGTTTCGCACCTTTCAAGCCCCTACCCGAAGATCAGGCCTTCGCCATGTTCGAATGGGGTTTGAACTGGTGTATCGCCACCACCGCACACCAGTATCTCATCGTACATGCCGCGGTCGTGGCAAAAAATGGGCAGGCGGTCATCCTTCCCGGTGAACCCGGGGCCGGCAAGAGTACCTTGTGCGCGGCACTGGTCAGCCGGGGATGGCGGTTGCTGTCGGACGAGATGGCAATGATTGACCCCGGGGGTTTGAGTATTACGCCCGTACCCCGCCCGATCGGCCTGAAAAATGAATCCATTGCCATCATGAAAAATTATGCTGACGGGGTGCAGATCGGTCCACCTGTAACAGACACGGCCAAAGGTACAGTGGCGCACATGCGTCCCCCGGCTGAAAGCGTTGCGCATGCGGATAGCGATGCTCAGCCTGAACACATCATCTTTCCGGCCTATTCCGCAGGGGCCGACACTCAACTCGAAAGAATCGAAAAGGCCCATGGGCTCACCCGAATCGCGGAGCAGAGTTTCAACTACCACATCCTGGGAAGGGAGGGCTTCGAAACACTGACGAGGCTGGTCTCGAGATGTCCGGCCTTCGACCTCCGCTATTCGCAGCTCGATTCGGCTATCGCCAGGATCGATGCGCTGATCACCTGATTCCCTTGGCTACCCAATGAAAAAGAGCTGCCTGCTGACCGACACCCTGTGTCGTCCCTCCACTGCGAGCCACTACTCAGCCGCAGAGTGGGATCTTCTGTTACGCCAGGCCCGGGCGGCTAACCTGCTGGCACAGCTCGGGGTGCGCCTGGAGCAATGTTCGGAACAGATGGAGATAGCGCACAGCGTGGCCCGGCATCTCCGCTCGGCCCGGCTCATTGTCAAACGCCAGAACAATGCCATCCGCTGGGAAGTGAGCCTGCTGCAACATGCCCTGCATGACCTGGCCGTTCCTGTCGTGCTGCTGAAGGGTGCCGCCTATGTGCTGGCGGACCTCCCCAACAGCAACGGCCGACTGTTCCAGGATATCGACATCCTGGTGCCTCGTCCCGCCTTGAAAGAGGTGGAAAACCGGTTGCGGCGGTGGGGCTGGAGAAGCACCCACAACAACGCCTATGACCAGCGCTACTACCGCCGCTGGATGCACGAACTCCCCCCCATGGAACATGCACAGCGTCGGACGGTGCTGGACGTACATCACTCGATACTACCACTGACGGCACGGCTTCACCCTGACCCCAGGAAACTGATCGGGAATGCGGTTGCCGCCCCGGGCAACGAGGATATCTACCTGCTCTCCCCTGAGGACATGGTGCTGCACAGCATGACCCACCTGTTCCACGACGGGGAGTTGGAGAATGGCCTGAGGGATCTGGTCGATATGGAGATCCTTCTTCAACACTTCGGGAAAGAAGCCGGGTTCCAGACCCGTTTGTGCGAACGGGCGCGGCTACTGGAACTCACCCGTCCGCTCTATTATGGATTGAGATACGTTGAGCGGGTATTTCAGGCGCCTGTTGCAGAAGAGACCCGTAAAACAGTGTCGTCCTGGGGGCCGGGGTGGCTGCTGGGTGGTTTGATGGACTTCCTGTTCCGCGAGGCACTGCAGCCAAGCCACGCATCCTGCACGACCGCTGCAACCTCCCTCGCCCGCTGGCTGCTCTACCTGAGATCACACTACCTGCGGATGCCACTGAGGCTGTTGATCCCTCATCTCATCCACAAGGCGCTGGTGAAAAAAGGGGATAATGAGATCGAGATACCCAAGGCGCTGAGAAAGATTATCCCCGACGCCGATAACCGGTGAGTGCCGCATCGCAAACTACTGCCACGTTGTCTCCAGGTAACCTTTTAATCCATCAAAGTGTGATACAAAAGCGGCATGTTGTCCGGCACACAAATCCTGCACCTGCATGACACTGAGTGGATAGTCGGGATAGGTTAAAGCATATAAAAGCGCCTTGACACACGCCGCTTCATCCGAATTGGGTGCTTCGCACAGGATGCGATACATCGAATTTTGCTCACCGCTTGTGCAGAAAACAGCGTTGAAGGGCGTTCCCTCACTGCAAAGTTTTTTGTCCCACTTACCATTCTCTTTCCGACATTCAACACACGATGAGGGGAAAGTTTCACCGTCTCCATCGAGTGAATCTGGCACAACGGGTCCCATCTCCCCATTACATCTCATGACATTCCCTGTAGGCCAAATGCTCGCGTCCGTCCAATCCACAAAAGGGGCTTGCTCGCACAGCCCGCGTTCAGGATTTGAGAGATTCCCTGACAACGCATTCGAGAGGCAATTCACCCCTGCTGCCCCTAAGACCGGTCGCGCCGCCACCGACATCAGAATCGGCGACGCCAGAAGACCCATTTTGGCAAATCTCCGCCGGCCCTCCGATA
>JAUUYI010000121.1 GCA_030590525.1 Sedimenticola sp.
AAGCGGAGCGGACAGACCAGGCTACGACGTGTTAGTGGATCCGTCGCTACGCTCCTCGATCCACCCTACTCGTTTGTCCCGGCTTATTGAGAAGTTAGATGTCTGAATCCAGAGGTTCAGGTAATATTCAGCCGCTCGCGCAGCATTTGAACGATATCGTCGATTCCAATCATACTGTTCTCGCTCTCGGTGCGGGCCCGGTACTCCACCTTGCCCTGGTCCAGAGCACGCTCCCCGATAACCAGCCGGTGGGGGATTCCGATCAGTTCCATATCTGCGAACATGAAGCCAGGGCGTACATCCCTGTCGTCCAGCAGTACCTCTATGCCGGCGTCGTTCAGTTGCCGGTAGAGCATTTCGACCGCTTCACGTACCCGCTGGGATTTGGCCATCTTCATCGGCAGCAGCGCAACCTGGAACGGGGCGATAGCGGTGGGCCAGATGATGCCGCGGTCGTCGTGGTTCTGTTCGATGGCGGCAGCCACCACCCGGGAGATACCGATGCCATAGCAGCCCATGGTCATCGCCACTGCGCGGCCAGACTCATCCAGTACTGTGGCGTTCATCGCCTCGCTGTACTTTTTCCCCAGTTGGAAGATGTGGCCTACCTCGATACCCCGGGCAATGCTCAGCACCCCTTCCCCGTCCGGGCTGGGGTCCCCCTCCACCACGCAGCGGATATCCGCCACGTCCGGCAGGGGAAGGTCACGTTCCCAGTTGACGCCGAGCCAGTGCTGGTGGTCGATGTTCGCGCCGACACTGAAATCGGCTATTGCCGCCACACTGCGGTCGGCGATGCAGGGCAGGGGCAGGTTGACCGGACCCAGCGACCCGGCGCCGGCGCCGATGGCCTCGCGGATCTCCTCATCGTTGGCGAATCGCAACGGGCTCGCCACCTGAGGCAGCTTCTCTGCCTTGGTTTCGTTGAGTTCGTGGTCTCCGCGCACCAGCAGGGCGATCAGCTCTGCATCCACCGCCTCCGAGGCGGCGACGATCAGGGTCTTGACCGTCCGCTCGATCGGCAGGTCGAATTGCTCCACCAGTTCCTGGATGGTCTTTGCATCCGGGGTCTCCTGCATGCGCATCTCTTCACCGGGGGACGGTCGTTCCGTTGCCGGTGCGGCCGCTTCTGCCGCCTCCACATTGGCGGCGTAGTCGCTGTTGCTGGAGAAGGCGATGGCATCTTCGCCGGAGTCTGCCAGTACGTGAAACTCGTGGGATCTGTTGCCGCCAATGGCACCACTGTCCGCCTGGACCGCCCGAAACGCGAGACCGCAGCGCTCAAAGATACGAGTGTATGCCTGGTACATTCGGTCATAGGTCTGCTGCAGCGACGCCTGGCTGATGTGGAAGGAGTAGGCATCCTTCATCAGGAACTCCCGGGAGCGCATTACGCCGAAGCGGGGGCGGATCTCATCCCGGAACTTGGTCTGGATCTGATAGAAATTGATCGGTAGCTGTTTGTAGCTTTGAAGCTCGTTGCGTGCCAGATCAGTTATGATCTCCTCATGCGTGGGGCCGAAGCAGAAGTCCCGGTTGTGCCGGTCGCGGATGCGCAGCAGTTCCGGCCCATACTCTTCCCAGCGCCCGGATTCCTGCCACAGCTCTGCCGGCTGCACCGCCGGCATCAGCAGTTCCAGGGCACCGGCCCTGTCCATCTCCTGGCGGACGATGCTCTCCACCTTTTTCAGTACCTTCAGGCCCAGCGGCAGCCAGGTGTAGAGGCCAGTTGCCAGCTTTCTGATCAGCCCGGCGCGCAGCATCAATTGATGGCTGGCGATCTCGGCATCGGAAGGGGTCTCCTTGAGGGTCTGGAGTGGAAATCGGGAGGTACGCATCGAGTGGTCCAGTGGTTGTGGTCAGATTTAAGATGCAGCCCGGGTCAGGTGTTTGCCTCCAAGCGCGGCCCGGAATTAATGGGTTAACCAACTCATTTTAACAGGATATGAGGAAACACTCACCCTGGGCGGATGCGCTCAGAGGTGGCCGGTGCGCTTGCGAACCGCATCTGTTGGCGGATGAATAGACTGGCTCCCACGCTCAACGTGGGAGCCAGTCGAGCGCCTGATTGGTCGTGATCGTCAATAGTGGCATGATCTGTTTCTACTTCCCGCAGGAGCGCTCTATCATCTGTTCCGCCTCTTTTATCATCTGCTGGCGCTGCTCTTCCGTCAGGCGTTGGTAGTCACCCCCCTGGGTACGGATCCGACGACGGCCCAATCCCTCCAGTACATCGTAGTTATGCCTGGCCGCGTTGCAGTTTTTCTCGTTGGTCACATCTCTCTGTGCCGCCTTTTTTCGGGCCTCTTCCTGCTCCTCACGGATGGCGGTGTCCCGTTCCCGCATCTGCTGCACCTTCTGCTGTTCCTGCTGGCGTACCAGCGCTCCACCACTCAGGGTAGTGGCTGTGGCCCGAGGTATCGGGGTCCTCACTGCCTGGGCGGCGTCAGGGGGAGGCAGCTGCGAGAAATGGGTGACCCCTTCGGAATCCACCCATTGATACATCTCCGCGCTCGCGGGAATGAGCCAGAGGAGAGAGGCGGTCAGGACGAAGCAGCGATACAGATTCATGATATTTTCGAGAAATGGCTGTCTGGTTGCTCAATTATGCTTGGCTTTACCTTGTTGGCAAGGAAAACGCACCATTTTTTACAGGAATCTTGACCTGCATCCCCAATATCAGTAATTTGCACTGTTTGCTGATCTACTTCAGGCAGGCTCCTAGGATCTGTCCAGAGTAGAACGAAAATTCATACTTGGGTCACTGACGTCGGCTGTTATTACCCGACGCGTGGGAGGTCATTGTCGTGGAATTGAGTGGTGCCGAGATAGTCATTCAGTCGCTGAAGGACGAAGGTGTCGAGCATGTGTTTGGTTACCCTGGTGGGGCCGTCCTTCACATCTACGACGCAATTTTCCAACAGGACGCCGTAAAGCACATACTGGTACGCCACGAGCAGGGCGCCACCCATGCCGCAGATGGCTATGCGCGTTCCACCGGTAAACCCGGGGTGGCGCTGGTTACTTCCGGTCCAGGCGCCACTAACGCCGTTACCGGTATTGCCACCGCCTATATGGATTCTATCCCGATGGTGGTTCTGACCGGCCAGGTCCCTTCCCCGTTCATTGGCAGTGATGCCTTTCAGGAAGTGGATACGGTGGGTATCACCCGTCCCTGCGTCAAGCACAACTTCCTGATCAAGGATGTTCGGGACATTGCAAAGACCTTCCGTAAGGCGTTCTATATTGCTACCTCCGGGCGGCCCGGGCCGGTGGTGATCGATATCCCCAAGGATATTACGGACCCCAATATCAAAATCCCCTACGAATACCCGAAAAAAGTCAGGCTGCGTTCCTACAGCCCGGTGAGTAAGGGGCATCTCGGCCAGATCAAGCGGGCAGTCGACCGGATGCTCGCTGCCAGGCGCCCGGTATTCTATACCGGTGGCGGGGTGGTTCTCGACAATGCAGACGAGCAGCTCACTGAGCTGGTGAGGACCCTGGACTTCCCCATTACCAGTACGCTGATGGGTCTTGGTGCCTATCCGGGCAGTGACAAGCAGTTCCTGGGCATGCTGGGTATGCACGGTACCTATGAGGCGAACATGGCAATGCACGAGACCGATGTGCTGATTGCCATTGGCGCCCGTTTCGATGATCGGGTGACGGGACAGATCGCCCAGTTCTGCCCCAATGCGGAGATCATCCATGTCGATATCGACCCCTCATCCATCTCTAAGAACGTGCGGGTGGACATCCCCATCGTCGGTCCGGTGAAGTCGGTGCTGAAAGATATGCTGAAGGTGGTCAGTGAGCACAAGAAGCGGCCCGATGAGGAGGCACTGAAGCAGTGGTGGGCCCAGATCAAACGCTGGCGCGGCACCCAGTGCCTCAAATACGACGAAAAGAGCAGCAGGATCAAGCCCCAGTTCGCGGTGGAGACCCTGCACCGGGTGACCCGTGGCGATGCCTTCGTGGCCTCTGACGTGGGGCAGCACCAGATGTTCGCGGCCCAGTTTTACCCTTTCGACAAGCCCCGCCGCTGGATCAACTCCGGCGGTCTGGGGACCATGGGCTTCGGCCTGCCGGCGGCCATCGGTATCCAGATAGCACATCCGGGCGCTGAAGTGGCTGTGGTGACCGGTGAGGCCAGTATCCAGATGTGTATCCAGGAACTGGCCACCTGCAAGCAGCACGACCTGCCGATCAAGATCATGCTGCTCAACAACGGTTACATGGGAATGGTTCGTCAGTGGCAGGAGTTCTTCTACGATGGGCGTTATTCCCACTCCTATGTGGAGGCACTGCCCGATTTCGTCAAACTGGCAGAGAGCTATGGCCATGTCGGCATGAAGATCGAGCGGCCGGAAGATCTGGAGGGGGCAATGAAAGAGGCCTTCTCCCTGAAAGACCGACTGGTGTTCATGGATGTGATCATCGACCCGACTGAAAATGTCTATCCGATGATCGAGGCAGGCAAGGGCCACCATGAGATGTATCTGCCCCCGGAGAGCGAGCTGGTATGAGACACGTAATTTCAATCCTGATGGAGAACGAATCCGGGGCACTCTCCCGGGTGGCGGGCCTGTTCTCTGCCCGTGGCTACAACATCGAGTCTTTGACGGTGGCACCCACCGAAGATGAATCACTCTCCCGTATGACGCTGGTGACCCGGGGTGACGAGGCGATCATCGAGCAGATCACCAAGCAGCTGAACAAACTGATCGAGGTGGTGAAGCTGGTGGATCTCTCCGAGGGCTCACATATCGAGCGGGAGATGATGTTGATCAAGGTGAAGGCGGAGCGCGCCCACCGGGAAGAGGTGATGCGCCTGACGGATATATTCCGTGGCACCGTCATCGATGTGACCGACACCAGTTTCATCATCGAGATGACCGGCAAGAGCAGCAAGCTGGATGCGTTCGTCCGGGCGGTGCATGAAGAGTTGGTGGTGGAGGTGGTTCGGAGCGGGCCTTCAGGTATTGCACGCGGGGCCAAGGGACTTACGCTTTGACAGAGGACAGAGGACAGAGGACAGAGGACAGAGGACAGAGGACAGAGGACAGAGGACAGAATGTAGGATGTGGTGAGTGAAACGAACCGCATCGATCACATACTACCCACTACCCACTACCCACTGCAAACTCAACAACTATCGATAAATCTGGGGAAACACCATGGCAATGAACATCTATTATGACAAAGACGCAGACCTCTCTCTGATTCAGGGGCGCAAGGTGACCATCATAGGTTATGGCTCCCAGGGCCACGCCCACGCCAATAACCTGAAGGATTCCGGTGTTGCTGTCACCGTTGGTCTGCGCCCGGGCTCTGCCTCCGCAGTCAAAGCTGAGAACGCAGGTCTGACCGTCAAGCCCATCCAGGAGGCGGTGGCAGAGGCGGACGTGGTCATGGTGCTGGCCCCTGACGAACACCAGGCGACCCTCTATCGAGAGCAGATCGCCCCGAATATCAAACAGGGTGCAGCCCTGGCATTTGCCCATGGTTTCAACATCCACTTCGAGCAGATCGAACCCCGGGAAGGCCTGGATGTGATCATGATCGCGCCCAAGGGCCCTGGCCATCTGGTCCGTTCCACCTATACCCAGGGCGGTGGTGTGCCCAGCCTGATCGCCGTCCATCAGGACGCCTGCGGTCAGGCCAGGGATATCGCCCTCTCCTATGCCTCGGCCAACGGTGGTGGCCGCGCCGGCATAATCGAGACCAGCTTCAAGGAAGAGACGGAGACCGATCTGTTTGGTGAGCAGGCAGTGTTGTGCGGTGGTACCACGGCGCTGGTCCAGGCCGGGTTCGAGACCCTGGTGGAGGCCGGGTATGCCCCGGAGATGGCCTATTTCGAGTGTCTGCACGAACTCAAGCTGATCGTCGACCTGATGTATGAGGGTGGCATTGCCAATATGCGCTACTCTATTTCGAATACCGCCGAGTATGGTGATCTCACCCGTGGTCCCCGGATCATCAACGAGGAGACCAAGGCGGAGATGAGCAGGATCCTGAAAGAGATCCAGAGTGGTGAGTTTGCGCGCGAGTTTATCCTGGAGAACCAGGCCGGCCAGGCCACGCTGAAGGCCAAGCGCCGAATCGGGCGTGAGCACAAGATCGAAGAGGTGGGTGCCAGGCTGCGTGGCATGATGCCCTGGATAGCGGCCAACAAGATCGTCGACAAGAGCAAGAACTGAACCGTCCCTTTCTCGTTCCCACGCTCTGCGTGGTGGGAACGCCCTCCCGCGCCGTCTGATACCGGGAGCGGGCGCCAGCGGATTGGTTTTGGAGTGAATCCTACCGATCATCTATAATCGAAGATCCACCACCCAACAGCCGAACACACATGCCCGAATCAGACCAGAGACCGAAACGCGGCCGGGGTATCTACCTGCTGCCCAACCTGCTTACCACGGCAGCCCTGTTCAGCGGTTTCTACGCCGTGCTGGCAGCGATGAGTGGCAAGTTCGAACAGGCGGCGCTGGCTGTCTTCGTCGCCATGATCCTGGACGGGCTGGATGGCAGGGTGGCCCGTCTCACCAATACTCAGACTGCTTTTGGGGCAGAGTACGACAGCCTGTCGGATATGGTGGC
>JAUUYI010000334.1 GCA_030590525.1 Sedimenticola sp.
AATTCATTCGGCCGAGTACGAATAAATTCGCACCTGCATAGCACAGACCCAATATCTTGTACCAGGGGGAGCAAACCGCCCACCCCCTTCGCAGAAATACAAGCACGATAAATCAATAGGTTAAAGTCGAGGGAGGCCGCTTGTACCCTTGATATCCACGGGCGTGCCCCCCCCATACTTTTATTTGATAGGTCACCCTACTGGCTCCCACGCTCTGGGTGGGAGTCGGTTTCGCGACGCTCCGCGGTGCAGTTCGGAGCGCAGAACGCCCGGTGGCGGGTTCCCACGCAGAGCGTGGGGACCAGTAAGACAGAAGACAGATTTGCAGCGACAACACTTGATATCTACTTATATATGCCCCATGTACCCGTTTGATCCAGCACTACCGTGGATGGTGGTGTCTGTATGAATCCAACGGGAAATCACAAAATACGATGAATGGCTTGAAGACGGCACTGCTGCTGGGAACGCTCACCGGTCTGCTGCTGGTGGCCGGACAGGCCCTGGGTGGCCAGACCGGGCTGGTCATCGCGCTGGTGCTGGCGGTGGTGATGAACTTCGGCAGCTACTGGTTCTCTGACAAACTGGTGCTGAAGATCTACAAGGCAAAGCCGGTGACCGCGATCGAGGCGCCAAAACTTTACCGCACGGTGCAGGAACTGGCCCAGCGCGCCGGCCTGCCTATGCCCAAGGTTTACATCGTGGAAAACGATGCGCCCAATGCGTTCGCCACCGGCAGGAACCCGGAGCACGCCGCGGTGGCCGCCACCACCGGCCTGCTGCGCATCATGAGCCGGGATGAACTGGCCGGTGTGATGGCCCATGAGCTTTCCCATGTGGAGCATCGGGACACCCTGATCAGTGCGGTCGCCGCCACCATTGCCGGTGCCATTGCCATGCTGGCCAATTTTGCCCAGTTTGCCATGCTGTTCGGCATGGGCCGGGACCGGGAGGGTGGTGGCAGTAATCCCTTTGTCATGCTGCTGATGATGATACTGGCGCCGATCGCTGCCAGCCTGATACAGATGGCGGTCTCCCGCTCCCGTGAGTATGCGGCAGATGCCCGCGGTGCCGCCATCTCCGGCAACCCCATGGGGCTGGCCAATGCCCTGCGCAAGCTGGAGTCGGCCAATCGGCGCATTCCCATGCCTGAAGCGGAGAGCCATCCCGCCACCGCCCAGATGTTCATCATCAACCCGTTGAAAGGGAAGAAGCTGGCGCAGCTCTTCTCCACCCATCCGCCAGTGGAGGAACGCATCCGCCGGCTTGAGGCGGCGGCCCGCGGCGTGCCGGCCTGAGTCTCTGGTCTTTTTAGAGTAAACTTCCATCTGGCTCCCGCGCTTTGCGTGGTAATCATCGACCGGGCGCTCTGCGCTCCGCCTCGAGCTCCCACGCAGACTTTGGGTGTTCGTTTATTGAGACCTGCTTCAAGGACACCCAGATGACACTGATAGAACCCTTCCCGGCTCTGCGCCCCGCCCCCGGGCGCGCCGAAGAGGTCGCAGCGCCGCCTTATGATGTGATGAGTGCCGATGAGGCGCGGGAGATGGTCCGGGGCAGGCCCTGGAGTTTCCTGCATATCTCCCGTCCGGAGGTGGATCTCCCGCCGGGGACCGATCCTTACGCACCGGAGGTCTATGCCAAGGCGGCGGAAAACCTGGCGCGGATGCGCGAGGCTGGTCTCCTGATTCAGGATGAACGGCCCTGTTACTACGCCTACCGTCTCACCATGGGTGGGCATATCCAGACCGGTGTGGTGGCCAGCGCATCGGTTGCGGCCTACGACCAGAACAGGATAAGAAAGCATGAGCACACCCGGCCGATGAAAGAGGACGACCGGGTGCGGCAGATCGAGGCGTTGAGCGCCCAGACCGGGCCCGTGTTCCTGGTCTACCCGGCGGAACCGGAGGTCGATCGATTGCTGGCAGGGGTGGCAAGGACAAGGCCGGAGATCGATGTGACTGCTGCGGATGGGGTACGGCATGAACTCTGGGTGATCTCCGACGACAACCGGCTGGCGCAGCTGACGAGCGCCTTCGACGCCATGCCCTCCCTCTATGTGGCGGACGGTCATCACCGCTCTGCGGCCGCGTCACGGGTGGCCGCCAGTTGCCGGGCAGAGAACCCGAAGATGGAGGCTGAAGCGCCCTGCAACTATTTTCTCTCTGTCATCTTCCCCCACGATCAGGTGCAGATTCTCGATTACAACCGGGTGGTGCAGGATCTGAACGGCCTCGACCGGGCGGAGTTTCTGCAGAAGATTGCTGAACGTTTTCGTGTCGAGCCGGTGGCCGAGGCGGTGCGGCCCGCCGTCCGGGGTGAGTTTGGCATGTACCTGCCGGGGCAATGGTACCGGCTGCGGCTGGACCCTGCCCGCATTCCCCGGGATGATCCCGTCGCCAGCCTGGATGTGGGTCTGCTGGCCAGCGAGCTGATCGAACCGATCCTGGGGGTCATGGATCCCCGGCATGATCAGCGTATCGATTTCGTGGGCGGAATCCGGGGCCTGGAGGCACTGGAGCAGCGGGTGGATGAGGGGGGAATGGCAGTGGCTTTCTCTCTCTTTCCGACCAGCATGGAGGCGCTCATGGCGGTGGCGGATGCGGGAGCAGTGATGCCACCAAAATCCACCTGGTTCGAGCCCAAGCTGGCAGATGGGCTGGTGAGCCATCTGATATGAAGTCAGAATATAGAATTCAGGGCTCTTCCCCTGATTGAGTGGGTAAATCAACATTATTGACAAAACGCATTCCAACTGTCAGCAGAAATGCAGGGTCG
>JAUUYI010000352.1 GCA_030590525.1 Sedimenticola sp.
GCTACAACGAGCGCATACGCCTGCAGGGTGAAGCGGTTTCCGACCAGCGTATCTGTCAGGCATTCGAACGGGTGGAGCGGGTCAGGAGTGACACTTCCCTGACCTATTTTGAGTTTGGCACCCTGGCTGCGCTGGAGATCTTCGCCAGGGCGAGGCCGGAGGTGGTGATCCTCGAAGTGGGATTGGGTGGACGCCTGGACGCGGTCAATATCATCGACCCGGACGTGGCCCTGATTACCACCGTGGATATCGATCACACAGAGTGGCTGGGAGAGGAGAGGGAACTGATCGGCAGGGAAAAAGCGGGGATCATGCGCCGCTGCCGGCCTGTGGTGTATGGGGGCGAGGATCCACCGGAATCTGTGGTGCGGGCAGCACAACAGCTGGAAGCGCCGCTGTATGTCGCGGGCCGGGCATTCCACTGGCGACGCATGACGGGTGGCTGGGAGTGGCGGGGGGATGGACAGGTACGCCATGCCCTGCCGATCCCACACTTGCGTGGCGGGTTTCAACTGGATAATGCGGCGGCCGCATTGATGGTTCTGTCATTGCTGCGGCTGTGGCTGCCGGTGAACCAGCAGGCAGTTCGTACCGGTCTTCAGCAGGCGCGGCTGGATGGACGCTTTCAGGTGATTCCAGGGGATCCAACGACCATCCTGGATGTGGCGCATAATCCCCAGGCTGCCAGAGCGCTGGCGGAAAGCCTGGGCGATATGCCCTGTGCGGGCAGGACGTTCGCGGTTTTCGGCATGCTCTCCGGTAAAGCGGTCGAGGCGGTGGCAGAGACCGTATCCCCGTGGATCGATCACTGGTATGTCACCGGCCTGCAGGATACCCGGGGATTGTCAGGAACGTCACTGGCGTCGCGTCTCGGCGGCACCGGGATAGAAGGGGACCGGGTCGATGTCTGCCTGGATCCGGAGGCGGCCCTGGCTGCGGCACACATAGCGGCAGGGCCGATGGATCGGGTGCTGGTATTCGGGTCTTTTGTTATCGTTGGTGCAGTTCTCCGGCTCCTTCGGGGGCAGCGCCTGGCACCTGGGAGGCTGTCGGACTTAACGCTGTTTGGCTGCAAATCCCTGGATGACGATTAACTCAGCTTATCTTGTTCGCCAAATAGCCCTGCTATTCTCCTCACAAGATAAACTGATTTAATTCCCCCCAGTGATTTTCGCTTCAAACGGATAAGTCCGACAGTCTCCTGGGTCCTGCAAGTAATCGTGGGTGCAGAGTGCAAGCTATTGTTTCGTAGAGCGAATGAAAAATTGCGTGGAATCCTTATTATGATTTCCAGGATTTTTCATATCGCTATACGGGACATGAGGTTGTGCGATGCGCGTGCGACTACTTGCAGGCTCCAGGTGTTATAATACCGCCTGTTCATTATGGCAGGGGACCGTTCTGTTGGATGAAGGGTTGAAAAAACGGCTGATCGGGGCGACTGTGCTGGTGTCGCTGGTGGTGATATTCGTTCCCATGCTGTTGGAGAACAGCGCAGAGCGGGGGCCGGGGATAGAGAGCAGCAACATCCCACCGCGCCCGGATCGTCCCTTTACTCAGGATGTTTTGCCGAAGGAGGGACAGTCTCTGTCGGCGCCTCCAACCATCGTCCGGCTGCAGCCACTGAAAAAGGAGGTGCCAGCACCGGTCAGGCCCAGGTACCAGATGGAACCGGTACCGGTGGAGAAGCCCTCGGCATCGTCCCGGGTGAAGCAGCAGTCTCGCCCTGCGCCAAAGCCAGTGGCCAGAGCGAAATCTGTAGCGAAACCAAAACCTGCATCGAAACCAAAGCCTGCGCCTCGAGCGAAGAAAGCACCGGCAGCCACACCGCCTGCCAAAGCGAAAGAACGGGTGGCGAGTAAACCCCGTCGGACCTCGATCTCTTCCTGGGTAATCCAGGTGGGTAGTTTCTCCAGTCGCGGTAACGCGGACAAATTGGTCAAGCAGCTTCGGGCAAAATCCTTCTCCGCTTTCGTGGCTCAGGCATCGGTCAAGGGGAAACTGCTTTACCGGGTACGGGTGGGGCCGGAGGCGGATCGTGGTCAGGCTGAAAAGAGCCTGGCCCGATTGAATCAGGAGATGGATTCTCTGGGTGTCAGCGGGAGTATCCGACCGTATCCTTGATTCAGAATGCGGAAGGTGCCGGCCTTGATCTTCCGCCAACTGTAAACGCAGGGCTCGCGAAATCATAAGTCCCTGAATTTGGGGCGTCGAGGCGCCCGTCTGGTAAGGGGGTCGCTCCCGGCATCTGCCGTACATGGATGTACCAATGCCGCGAGTACAGGATGTACAGGAGCGTCCTGCCTCCCGCGACACTTGTGCATCCCTGCACGTCGGTCGCTACCGGCGTCCTGCCTCCCGCGACACTTGTGCATCCTTGCACGTCGCGCGAAAACGCAGGAATATAGGTATATTTCAAGTTTTTGCAACACAGTGAGAGATGATAGATCGGCGACCAGAAATGTGAAATTATTTTGAAGCGAGCCCTTAGGAAAGCACCTCTGACCCATCTCTCCATACCATAGGAATAGACTCATGCGTATTAACCTGACGTTGACCAAGTCGATACCCGTTTTCCTCAGCCTGCTGTTGCTGGCGGGCTGCGGCACCACTCCTCCAACCGATTTTTATCTGTTGACGCC
>JAUUYI010000345.1 GCA_030590525.1 Sedimenticola sp.
AACTGCTCCCTGTCCACACCGGGATAGCGATGCAGCACCTCCCGGCACTGCTCCGAGATGCGCAACCCCAGATCCCCCAGATAACGCTTGAACTCATGCTGCTGCCCCCGGGTCAGGCGCCCGCTGACCATTAGCATCCGGTACTCACCCTGCATCCGCTCCCGGGCCGAGGCGGTAACGATCAACTCCTTTACCAGCGGTTCAGCCAACCAGGCTTCAGCAGTTGCATCGACTGCCACCGCGCTGAGAGTCGCCAGCATTAGAAACTGCCATCGTTTGAGGGGAAACCACATCGATACACTGCCCGGAAAGCCACTTTACATCTGTTGATTCTAGCACGGCCGCCCACCTGAAAGCCCCGGAGAAGCATGCTTTCAGCCCGCTTCACCCCAACCCGTCCCAGGAGGCTGTCAGATTTGACCGATCGAAGCGAAAATCACCGGGAGCGAATCAGAGCGTGCCGGAAGCCTTGATCGCCAGGTAGTTATTGACCAGTGCCGCCGGCAGTTGGGGCGCCAGCAGATCCAGTGCTATGGCCCCCTGGTGGCGCAATGCCTCCAGACTGTGACGACGGCTCTCCAGGTAGTCGTTGACAGAGAGGAACAGCAAGGCGCCTTCGAGATCTGTAACCGGCCGTACCATGGTCTCGTCCAGCAGCGATTCACGCAGGTTGGCCACCACCACCAGGTGGCGTCGCTGCAGCAATCGTACCGCCGGAATCAGATCGGCGTAATCTTCGTCCCGGGTGTTGGTCAGGATCACAACCATGGCCCGCCGCCGCTGCAGCGACAAAAGCTCCCCCGCTGCCTGCAGGTAATCTGCCGCCTCGCTGGAAGGCTCGATGTCATAGCTTTGATGGAGAAAATGCCGCACCAGGTCGCCCCCTTTTCGAGGTGGCATCCAGCGACGGGTTCCCCCGAAGGAGAGAAAACCCACCGCATCCCCCTGACGCGCCGCTACCTGGGTCAGCAGCAGCATCGCGTTCAACACCTGATCGAGATGAGCCCGTCCCTGCTCTGCGTGGCCCATGCGACGACCGCAATCCAGCAGGAACAGCAACTGTTGATCCCTTTCGTCCTGGTACTCCCGGGAGATAAGCTTGCGATAGCGGGAACTGGCCTTCCAGTCGACCTGGCGCATACTGTCACCGGTGCGATACTCCCGCAGTTGCTGGAAGTCGCTGCCCTCCCCCCGGCGCTGGCGCCGATGAACACCCATCTGATTCAATCGGTGGTCGCTGGCGAGCAGGGCATAGCGACCCATCTGGCGAAAGTTGGGAAACACCCGGACCAGCTCGGACAGAGGAATGAACGCGCGATGCAGCCAGAGTCCCAGGGGCGACCGCAGCAACAGGTCCACGCCGCTGAACTGACCATTGCCGCGGCGGGTCGGGCGCACCCGATAGCCAGCCCTGGTACGCCTTCCGGGGGGCAGCCGCAGAGAAATCGGCAGGGATTCCACCTCGAACCAGGGGGGGTGGTGATCATGGAGACGCAGCGAGAGTGAACGACGCCCCCTGTTCTCCAGGGTCAGGGTGACTTCAGACCAGACACCCATCGGGATACCGTGGCGAATCTCTCTCTCCAGCCCGACCCGGGGCCGCTGCGAACCAGCCAGCAGGTCCAGCAGAGCGATACCCGCCAGCACCCCGGATAACCCCTCCCACAGAGGCACCAGCCCGGGATAAAAAGGGAGTGGCAGGGCGAGCAGCGTCAGCACCCCGACAGCGACCAGCAACTGCCGTGACGGCGTCATGCCCGCGGGGCATCCACGTTGGCCAGGACATCCTTCAGCACGTCGTCCGGGGTGTAACCCTCGATCTCCATATCGGTGGTCAGTTTGAGCCGGTGCCGCAGGGCAGCCAGGGCGACCCCCTTCACATCATCCGGCACGACAAATCCCCGCCCCTCCAGCAGCCCTTGCGCCCGCGCCGCCCGCAGCAGGGCAATACTACCCCGCGGCCCCGGCCCCATCTCAACCCCGTTCCACTCCCGGGCCGCGCGCGCAATACGCACCGAGTAGGCGATGATCTGATCATCCACCCGCATCCGGGCGGTCTGCTGCTGTAGTTGCAGGATCTCCCCCGGCTGCAGCACGCGGGCAACAGCGGTTGTATCCAGGCTGTCACCCAGGGAATTCGCAGTAACCTGGCGCAGCATCGCCTGCTCTTCTGCCTCCCCCGGGTAATCGATGAACAGCTTCAGCAGAAAGCGGTCGAGCTGTGCCTGGGGCAACGGATAGGTCCCCTCCTGTTCGATCGGATTCTGGGTGGCCATCACCAGGAATGGCCGCTCCACCAGAAAGGTGCGCCCCTCGATAGTCACCTGTTGCTCCTGCATCACCTCCAACAGCGCCGACTGGGTCTTGGCCGGCGCCCGGTTGATCTCATCCGCCAGCAGGAAATTGCAGAATACCGGCCCCTTCCTGACCCGAAACGTCTCGGATTTCATATCGTACAGGGTGTGGCCGCTGATATCGCTTGGCATCAGATCCGGGGTGAACTGGATGCGATTGAAACGGGCGCCGACGGCGGCAGCCAGGCTGCGCACCAGCAGCGTCTTTCCCAGTCCGGGCAACCCTTCCACCATCACATGACCGGCTGCCAGCAGACCGATCACCAGATCCCGCACCACCTGCTGCTGGCCAATTACCGCCCGCTGCACCTCGGCCTCGAGTCCGCGCACCCGATCCAGTAACT
>JAUUYI010000196.1 GCA_030590525.1 Sedimenticola sp.
CGCCGCCGCAGCAGAGCGGTTCCATCTACCAGGCCGGGTTCGGGAACGCCTGGTTCGAAGATATCCGTGCACGCCGGGTGGGAGATATGCTGACTATCAAACTGGCCGAGAAGACCAATGCCAACAAAAAGGCCAAGACCGGGATCGACAAGTCGAGCAAAACGGTCATGGAGAATCCCACCGTGCTTGGCACCACTGTTCAGTACAACACACCAGGATTCTTACCCCTCGCCGACCGTAAAGACAACAGCCTTGCCTTCGATCTCGAGTCCGAGACGGCGTTCCAGGGTGACAGCGACAGTGCCCAGAGCAACCTGCTGACCGGCAATATCACGGTGACAGTGGTCGAGGTGCTGAGCAATGGCTATCTGCGGGTGCGGGGTGAGAAACGCATCGGCATCAACCAGGGTAACGAATACATACGGCTCTCCGGCATTGTGCGGCCGGTGGATATCGATTCCAGCAACACCCTGCTGTCGACCCGGCTGGCCGATCCCACGATGATTTATGTGGGAGATGGCGCCGTGGCCGAGTCCAATGCCATCGGCTGGCTGGCTGGGTTCTTCAACAGCGATATGGTCCCATTTTGAAGGTGATACAGATGATACGTGATGGAAGCAGGTGGTATACGGCTCGTCGGCCCCGCAGTGACAGAGGTGTGTTGAGCTGCCGAGGGGGACTGCTGTTGCTGCTGCTGTTGAGCACCTTCAGCCTGCAGGTGCAGGCGGAGCGGATAAAGGACATCGTCACCATCGCCGGGGTGCGCAGCAATCCGTTGATCGGCTACGGTCTGGTGGTCGGGCTGGATGGGTCGGGGGACAAGAGCAGCGCCGCGCCCTATACGGAACAGAGCCTGAAGAGCATGCTGGCCCAGCTGGGCATCGTGGTGCCCTCGGGGGTCAGGATCAAACCGAAGAATGTGGCGGCCGTATCCCTCCATGCGGAGTTGCACCCCTTCGCCAAGCTGGGTCAGAAGATCGACGTGACGGTCTCCTCCATCGGTGATGCGTCCAGTCTGCGTGGCGGCAGTCTGCTGATGTCGCCGCTGAAAGGGATCGATGGACAGGTGTATGCCGTGGCCCAGGGTGAGATGGTGGTAGGTGGTCTGAGTGCCACCGGTGCCGACGGCTCCAAGGTGACGGTCAACATCCCGACGGCGGGGCGTATCCCCAATGGCGCCACGGTGGAGCGGGTCATCCCCTCCGCATTCAACCAGGGTAATCACCTGACGCTGAACCTGCGCAACAGCGATTTCACCACCATCCAGCGTATCGTCGATGTCATCAACAAAACGGTGGGGAAGGGGATAGCGAGGGCGGTGGATGCCACCGAAGTGAATATCAATGCGCCGGTGGATCAGGCGCAACGGGTCAGTTTCATGGCGCTGATCGAGAATCTGGAGGTGAAGCCAGCCAGTGCGCCGGCCCGGATCGTGGTCAATTCCCGTACCGGCACCGTCGTCATCAGCACCGAGGTCCACATCACCCCGGTGGCGGTCGCCCACGGCAACCTGACGGTGACCATCAGTGAGAACACCCAGGTCTCCCAGCCCGGGGCGTTTGCCCGGAGGGGCAACACAGAGGTGGTTGATCAGTCCACAGTGAACATAAACGAAGAGCCGGCCCGCATGTTCCTGCTGCAGCCGGGCACCACCCTGGCCGATGTGGTGCGGGCGGTCAACCAGGTAGGGGCGGCCCCCAGCGATCTGGTGGCGATACTGGAGGCCCTGAAACGGGCCGGGGCGATGAACGCGGAGCTGATCATCATCTGATGGACAGTGCGGGCATCTACACCGATTTCACCGGCCTGACCGAGCTGAAGGCGCGGGCGGGAAAGGATGCGGATGCCTCTCTGGATGAGGTGGCGAGGCAGTTCGAGGCCCTGCTGCTGGGCCAGATGCTGAAGAGCATGCGTCAGGCCAGCCTGGGGGAGGGTCTCATGGAGAGTGATCAGAGCCTCTTCTACCGGGATATGTATGACAAGCAGCTGGCCATCCACCTGGCGCAAAGCGGGGGGCTGGGGCTGGCCGACATGATCAAGCAGCAGATCGGTGGCGGTGATAAGCCAGGGCCGGGATCGCCCAGGGGAGTGGATGACTACCGGCAACAGCCGATTCCGGGGATCAGGCCCTCGACCCCGGCAGTTGCTGTCACAGCAGAGAGAAGCAGGCCGGAAATTCAGCGGACGGCCGCCACTGCCCCGGCTGTTCCTGCACAGGATCCGGTCAACTGGCAGCCGGAGGAGTTCGTGGAGAATCTCTGGCCATGGGCACGGGAGGCGGCGGAGAAACTGGGGCTTATGCCCCAGGCGCTGCTGGCCCAGGCGGCGCTGGAGAGTGGCTGGGGCAGGCACATGATACAGACGCTGGATGGCACCTCTGCCAACAACCTGTTCGGTATCAAGGCGGACCGGCACTGGGAAGGGGAAAAGGCCGGTGTAGATACCCTCGAGTACCAGCATGGCGTGGCCAGCCGAAAGAAGGCCTTCTTCCGGGTCTATGAATCCCACCGGGAGAGCTTTCAGGACTACGTGAACTTCCTCCATTCCAACCCCCGCTACCAGGAGGCGCTGGAATCGGTATCAGATCCCGCCCGTTACTTCTCCGCGCTGCAGAAAGCCGGGTACGCGACCGATCCCCGTTATGCCGAAAAGATCGACGCCGTACTCAACAGCCCGCAGATGCAGCGGGCGCTGGAGCGATTAAAGACGACAGTGGCTCAGCCGCTATAGAGTAGCGGATTAATTTCAGAACGCCTGACCTCACGGAAAAAGCATTGATACCAAAACGTATAGTTGCAGGTTGGCGCTGAGGAACGAAGCCCAATATTTCATAGCAGATTCTGGGTGTTTACAGGGTGTTGCAAAAGCTCCATCTCCCTCAGAGAGAGGGGTCTGGGCCGGGCCCGTGACAAGGCGGGAAGCCAGACTCAATGCCCCATCTCTAACGAAGGGTCCCCTCTCCCTCCGGGAGAGGGACAGGGTGAGGGGTTCCATACAGTTTGCTCCACTGCCCGTCGATGTTGCGGTAGAAAGCCTTTCTGACCCCCTCTCCCGGAGGTGTGGGCGTGTTGCGCTGTGTACAGGGGACCCGACCAGTTGCGTAGGATGGGCAAAGGCGCGAAGCGCCGTGCCCATCACCGGGGCTATTCAATCGTTACAACCTTGGTTTTAAGGATATGTCGGAGACGAAACACTAATGGCAGGCTTATTCGATATCGGTGTATCGGGGCTGATGACTTTTCAGCGTGCCCTGAATACAACCGGCCACAATATCGCCAACTCAGACACCGAAGGTTACAGCCGGCAGCGCGTTTCTCTCAGCACCCAGATCCCGCAATTGAGCGGTGGGGGCTGGGTGGGCTCTGGCGTCAAGGTCAACACGGTAGAGCGTTTCTACGATAATTTTCTCGCCACCCAGGTGCGCTCTACCCAGTCTGCCTCGTCCGAGCTGGGTATCTATTCGGCCCATGCCAGCAACATCGACAACCTGTTGTCAGATACCAATGTCAGCCTCGATCCCGCTATGCAGGGCTTCTTCGATGCCATGCAGGTGCTGGCGGACGACCCGACGTCGATCCCCGCACGTCAATCCCTGCTTTCCGAGAGCCATGCCATGGTGGACCGGTTCCACGGTCTCGATCGTCAGTTCTCGGACAAGCGGGAGCAGCTCAACCAGGCGCTCAACGCCGCGACCACCGAGATCAATGGCGTGGCCAGATCCATCGCTCAGATGAATAAGAGCATCGTCGAGGCTATCGGTGCCTCGGGTGATGACGAACCCAACGATCTGCTGGATCAGCGCGATGTCCTGCTGAAGGAGCTCGCCAGGCAGGTGGATGTCACCGTAGTCCCGCAGGACGATGGTGCCTGGAACCTGTTCATCGGCAAGGGCCAGCCCCTGGTCCTGGGCAGTGATGCGGCTACTCTCAGCACTCAGCCCGGCACCAACGATGTCGGTCAGCTCGATGTGGCCTTGACCGATCTGAACGGCACCCATGCGATCACTGACCAGCTTACCGGTGGGGAGATCAGCGGGCTGCTCTCATTCCGCGCCGATATCCTGGACCCGGGTCAGAACCGGCTCGGTCTGCTGGCCATCGGCATCAGTGACCAGCTGAACCGGCAACACCAGCTGGGCATGGACCTGAACGATGACCTGGGTGGACAGATGTTCAATACCCCCCAGCTGCCAGTATTGGCCAATGGTAACAATACGGGATCGGCCAGCGCGACCGGAACGATCGTCAATACGGGCGCCCTGACCGCCAGTGACTATCTGCTGGAAGCGGGCGCCGGGGGCTACACCCTCACCCGTCTCTCCGATGGTCAGCGTTGGGCATATAATAGCGGTGACATACGCGACGGATTCAGCCTCAACCTGACCGGTACGGCCAATGGCGGCGACGATTTCCTGGTGCGCCCGACCCGCAACGGGGCGGAGGCGTTGACCCTGCAGATCAGTGACCCGCGCAAGTTCGCTGCCGCCGGCCCCCTGCGTGCGGCCCCTGATGCGGCCAACCGGGGTAATGGCACTGTCTCTCAGCCCGCAGTCAGTGATGTGTCGTCCCTGACAACGTCGACCAATATCACGCTGACATTCGATGCTACCCTTAATCAGTTCAATGTGGACCTGGGGGGTGGCTCGACCACTACCCTTTCCTACAACCCCGACACAGATAGCGGCGGGCGCCTTACCCTGCCAGGTCATGGCAACCCGGCGTTCAGCATGACGGGCACGCCCGCGGACGGGGATCGGTTCAATATTCAGTTCAATACCAATGGCGTGGGCGATAACCGTAATGCCCTGCTGATGGCCGAATTGCAGCACGCGGCAA
>JAUUYI010000220.1 GCA_030590525.1 Sedimenticola sp.
CAGCACCGAGACCTGCTCTCCCAGGCGGGCCAGTTCCAGATGACCATAGCGGGTATCCAGGGAGTCCAGCAGCTCCATCCGGGGGTGCAGGGTGTGAAACCGCAGCCGATCGAGCTGCCAGCCAAGCCAGGAACTGGCAGGCGGCAGCAGGATCAGCAGCCCGACGGCGGCGAGCAGCAGCTCCGGCCAGCGGCGGCGCACCCTACCCTGCAGCAGCAGAGCGGCAGAGAAGGCCAGCAACAAGGCGACCAGCCCCAGGGTGGCGGCGAGCCCCAGCCAGCGCAGGAAGACGAAGGTGAACAGCAGCCCCCCCGACAGGGCCCCCAGGGCATCTGCCACGTAGAGCCAGGAGACATCCCGTACTATAGAGGTCCCGCCTGCCACCGGGGTTGCATCGTGCAGCGCCTTGCAGGCCAGGGGAAAAACGACCCCCAGCAGCAGGCTGCCGGGGGTGGTGATCAGGAACAGGGAGATAAACAGCTCGCCCAGCGGCACGAACTCACTGGAGGAGACGTCCAGAAACAGACGCACCAGGCGCAGCAGTAACACCTGCAGCAGCAACACCGCCGGGGTGAGCAGCAGCAGGCGGCGGACCCAGCGCCGGGGCTGATTTACAAACGGGTGATCACGCCAACGGAAGATGAGCAGGGAGCCAATGGCGATCCAGAACAGCCAGCTGCCATAGAAGGCCCCGAGGCTTATCTCGTTGCCGTAGAAGACCACCAGGCCCTCCCGGATCAGGATGGCCTGTGCGATCTGGGCATAGGCACCCAGAACCAGGATGGCGATGAAGACCCGGTATCTGATCGGGATACCCGCCCTCCCCCGACTTTCACTCGGCGCGAACGCTTGCTGCACTCCTGCGATTCATGCAATCAAAATAGAACTTTGCACCAGGAGCATCCGCCCCGCAAGCGGTGCGTTGTCGTGCAGTAAAAAAACCCATACCTCAATGGCGAGAGAGACCCTCTTGTAACTTCTCAATAACCCGGGGCAAACGGGTAGCATGGATCAAGGAGCGTAGCGACGGATCCACCAATACTCTTGTAGCCTGGTGTATCCGCTCCGCTTGATACACCCTACATTTTAGATTCCTGCCTGGCCTTATTGAGAAGTTACACCCTCTTTAAATCCCCCGCAGATCCCCCATATTATCTCCAAGGAAATCAATCCGGAGGTATTTTCATGTCCAGCCACACGGAAAAGATCAAACTCTCCGATCCCTGGGTGTTGCCCACGAAATACTGGCATCCGCTCGAGGATGGGCGGATTCAGTGCGACCTCTGCCCCCGCTTCTGCAAACTGAAAGAGGGGCAGCGGGGGCTCTGTTTCGTGCGTGCCCGGGTGGAGGGGCAGATCGTGCTCACCACCTACGGCCGCTCCAGCGGCTACTGCGTGGACCCGATCGAAAAGAAGCCCCTCAACCACTTCCTGCCCGGTACCCCGGTGCTCTCGTTTGGGACCGCCGGCTGCAATCTCACCTGCAAATTCTGCCAGAACTGGGATATCAGCAAATCCCGCGAGATGGACACGCTCGCTGACCATGCGGACCCGGAGACCATCGCGGAAGCGGCCGAACGGCTGGGCTGCCGCAGTGTCGCCTACACTTACAACGACCCGGTCATCTTTCACGAATACGCCATCGATGTGGCCAAGGCCTGTCACCAGCGTGGTATCCGCTCGGTAGCGGTAAGCGCGGGCTATGTCACCCCTGAACCCCGAAAGGCGTTCTACCGCCACATGGACGCCGCCAATATCGATCTTAAGGGATTCACCGAGGGTTTTTATCACAGACTGACCGGAGGACACCTGCAGCCGGTGCTCGATACCCTCGAATACATCCAGCATGAGAGCGACGTCTGGCTGGAGCTCACCACCCTGCTGATACCCGGGCAGAACGACTCCGACCGAGAGTTGAATGAGATGACCCGCTGGGTAGTGGAACACCTGGGCCCCGATGTCCCGATGCATTTCACCGCCTTTTTCCCCGCCTACAAGATGCTGGATGTGCCACCTACCCCCTTCCAGACGCTGCAGCGGGCCCGTCGCATCGCCATGGAGAACGGCGTCCGCTACGCCTTTACCGGCAATGTGGACGATGAACGGGGTGGCAGCACCTGGTGTCACCAGTGCGGGGAACGGCTGATCGGTCGCCGCGGCTATGATCTCACCCACTGGGGCCTCACCCCCGCCGGCCACTGCCGCAGCTGCGGCACCCCCTGTGCAGGCATTTTCGAGCAGGCACCCGGAACCTGGGGATCGAAACGGCGGCCAGTGCGGCTGGCTGACTTCCATGTGACAGCCGGTTGATGAGATGGAATCAGCGGCTTGAAATCCCGGCCAATCTCCCCCATCTCCGCGAACAATCCCAACAAATGGTAAGGAGTCAGTCGTGTCCGATATGCAACAGATAGAAATCAACCGCTACCGTAAAGAGATCAAGGATGACGTCCAGTCACTGGTGGAAAAATATCGTCGTGCCATGGACTGGGATATACCCGGAAATGACGATACGAAATCAGACCGGCTGATATTCAGTGCGATCAGACAGGCACTGGACGAAGTCGAGAAATCAATTTCCTAGCCCTGCCCTTTACCCAAATCTTATAAAACTCACGCGGAGACGCGGAGGCACTGAGAAAATAAACAAATACAGGGAGTAGGTCGGGCATGCCGTTTATGCCCGACGTCATTTACCAAAGCCACCCGCCAGAAAAAATGTCGGGCACAAAAACCGTGCCCGACCTACTTGGCTAACCCGGCAGAGCTGGAACCAGGGTGTAGGAGCGGGCTTGCCCGCGAAATATTCTGACAGCGGCAGGGCATTCCGGTCACCAGCACTTGCTGCTATCGAGCGAACCGTCCACGGTCTTCTTTACACCGGTCGATGTCAGGGTAAAGGTGCCGCAACCGTCCTCTGCATGGGTGCCGGCTGGCGTTGCCTGTAGGGTGTAACTGCTGGCGGTGAGGCCTTCGATACTCAGGGTATAATATGCGTGCGCGGTCGTGTTGCCATCCACCATCAGGGCAGCAAGCGTTGCCCCGACATAGGTCTCTCGATCGGCATAATAACGCTCCATCTGCCCCCTCAGCTCGAGCAGTGTCCGGGTCGCCTCCGCACGCCGCGTTTTATAGACGTATTTGGCGTAGGTGGGGTAGGCGATAGCGGTCAGTACCGCAATGACCACAACCGTGATCATGAGTTCGACCAGGGTAAACCCCTTCACTGCTCGCTGCCGACCGTTGTTTGACATAAAAGCATCTCCACTGTCGTGGCCCATTGCAGCAGAGGCCCATCGGCGGACAGAGACCGCCTTCACAGGTCGATCCAGGCACGCCGGCCCAGGTTAAAACTGGGGCCGGGGACCGGGCTGAGGTCTCTGGTCTGGTCCACCATGCCATCCTCCGTGGGCGTCACGGTCACCCCGCCGCTGCCGTCACCCCGCTCGATGTAGGGTCTCAGTTTATCGAATTTTACGGGGTCGTTGCCTACAAGATCCTCGATCTGGTCCATCAGTGCTTCATAACCGTTCTCTTTCGTGCATTCGGCAAAGATGCCAGCGTCACAGGTGAAATTCTTCAGCTGATCCATCAGGGACTGAATCTCAACGGCGTCATCCGGCCACAGGCTGGCGACCAGCTCGGCCGACAGGCCGGCAACCTCGATCGAGCGGGTTTCCTCAAAATAGAGATCGCCATAACAGGGGGCTTTTGGATAATCGGAGTTGATCTCTGGCGCCAGCTCGCTCTCGAAATGCCAGAACAGGGTCGATTCGTAGAGAAAACCCGTAGCGTTCCCCAAGTTGGCGTGCAGCCCCCCCCCCACCATGCCTTCCGCCAGGTCCGTGGGGCTCTGAGCGACCCAGACGTTGTTTGCTGCATTCCCATTCTGGATCGCGGCCTTGTCGAGCAGGTGCGTGGTAAGCGACCCGTTGCGCCAGCGGCCGTTAGTGATTGCCTCGTCTTTATTCACGCAGCCGGTCTGAGTCGGATGCAGCCCGCCGTCGATGATGGCGCGGCCATCGAAGGTGATCTGGATCGTCTGGCTGGCACCGCTGATCTCACTGATGGTGTGCACCAGGGAGTCGCCATCATCATCGACCAGGGGATCAAGACCGTTCCACTCGGTCAGCTTCTGCTGCACCATCTCCTGGTATTCCACCACACCCCACTCCTTGGCACCGATGGTGATTACCCCGCCGGGAGAGAGATCCGCGTTGGCCAGGATGACCACGAACTCAAGATCCGTTGTGTAACGGCCATCATCGATGGATTCGACACCGCTCAGCATATTGAAGTAGTCGATGTAAGTGACGTCGTTTGCATCATCATATTCGTGCTTATGTGAGTCGGTACCCCCACCGAGCGAAGTATCCACATCGACATCGATATGGCCACCGGTGATGCCCCCCGAGCAGTCCCCGATACAGGGTTCCTGCACCGGAAGGGTGAAACCATTGACGTAAATGATGTCGCTGCCGGTGCTGATATGGCCGATGGTAGCCTGTGAGAAATTTCCAGTACCCAGCAGCC
>JAUUYI010000074.1 GCA_030590525.1 Sedimenticola sp.
ACAAAGTGCTTTGGTGGGCACAAACAACGTGCCCACCCTACTATTTGGTTCCGACGCTGCCGGGTTAGGGCACTCGGAATACAGGAGTCAGAATGCGGAATAGCAGAATAGCTGCAATAAAAAAACATTTACTGCCCGACGTTTCCTGCCCGGGTCATCGTCGGGCAAACCTCTGGCTGGCGCCGGTTCTTCTAATCAGCCTCCTGTTTGCCCCTTTCACCCGGGCAGCAGAGGTGACAGAGAATAATCAGGACCCACCCGCTTATGAGCTTCCCGCCGACCTGCCCTGGTTGAACGTATCACATCCCCTGACGCTTAAGGGACTGAGAGGCAAGGTGGTGGTTCTCGACTTCTGGACCTATGGCTGTATCAACTGCATCCATGTACTCGATGATCTGAAGCGGCTGGAGGCGAAATACAAACCCTATCTGGCGGTGATCGGTGTGCACTCACCCAAGTTCGACCGGGAGAAGAATCTTGGTGCACTGCGTAACATCGTGGTGCGATACGGCATCGAGCACCCGGTAGTCAACGATGTGGAGTTCAGTATTGGCCGCTATTTCGGTATGCGTGCCTGGCCCACCCAGGTAGTGCTGGACCCCCTTGGAGAGCCACTTGGCAAGGTGACTGGAGAGGGTAACTATGAAATTCTGGACTCCGCCATCGGCGATCTGTTGAAGAAACATGCCGATCATCTGGATCCGGCACCACTACCCATCGCGTTGGAAAAACGCCACCTCGCAAAATCCCTGCTTGCCGCCCCCGGCAAGATCGCCGTTTCCGGCAACCGTGTTGCCATCAGCGATACACTGCACCACCGGATCATACTGGCCGGCCATGATGGCCGGATCCTGGAGATCTATGGTGGGCCGCAAAAGGGGGATAGCGACGGGACGGCCGATGAAGCGAGATTCTCCTCTCCCCAGGGTCTGGCCTTCAGCGCCGGCGGGCTGTTCGTTGCAGATACGGGAAACCACCTGATCCGGTATATCGATCTGAACCAGAGAAGGGTCAAAACGGTGGCCGGAAACGGTGCGGCGGAGCTCCCCAGGATGGGGGAGTTCGATGCCCTGGATACCGGCTTGAGATCGCCTTGGGGCCTGGCCCTCAAAGATGATCAACTGTACATTGCCATGGCTGGAAATCATCAGATCTGGGCACTGGACCTGACCAGCGGAAAGATTCGGGACTACGCGGGAAGTGGCAGGGAAGGTCTCCGGGACGGTTCCCTGCTCGCATCGAGATTCAGCCAGCCGAGCGGCCTGAGCCTCCATGCCAACTGGCTCTATGTGGCGGATTCTGAAGATTCGGCAGTACGGCGTATCGATATGAAGCAGGGTCAGGTGAAGACGCTGGCAGGAAGCGGGCTGTTCGACTTCGGCGACCGGGACGGACCATTCGCTGGGGCGCTGCTGCAACATCCCCTGGGGATCGCTGCCCTGGGTGACGACCAGGTGCTGGTCGCCGACACCTATAACAGCAAGCTGAAACTCCTGGACATCAAAAAGCAGCGGGTAACGACCTTGGCGGGTGGTGGTGAGCCCTCCGCCACGAAGGGAAAACTGCAGTTGAACGAACCTGGCGGAATTGCACTGCTCGACAACAGCGTATTGATCGCGGACACCAATAACCACCGTATTCTCAGATACGATTTGAAAAAAGGAACACTGAAGGAGTGGAAACTTCTGCCAGAGGCGCAGTAAATCACTCCAGCACCTGGAACAGATTCCGGTGATGATTGTTCTGTGAACAGATCCGGCACTCACCCCGTGCCGACAAGGGCTGCTCCCGGGGGAGGTGGAAACCGGCGCCACAGGCGGTGCAGCGGGCCTGATTCAAGGCGAGCAACTGCTGCTGCCGGGGCCGCCACTGCAACAGCCGAACCGCGCCTCGATCGCACACATCCACACAGATACCACAACCGGTGCAGTTCTGTGGATCCAACCGGTAACAGAGCGCCGCTTCCAGCTGTTCCAGCACAATAGCCTGATGGGGGCATAGCCGCACGCAGGCATCACACCCATTACATCGACTGGCATCCAGCACCGGCTGCCATGGCCACAGGGTGTGTCCCGACAGATCAGGTAACAGGGTACCGGGTGGGGCGAAGCCTCTTTCTGCCACACCGGATAAGGCAGCCAACTCCCCCGCCTGCTGCAGGCCCGCTCGGGTGAGGCTCTGTAGAAAACCCCTGCGGCTGACATCCACGCCGGAGGGGAAGCCGGCAGGCTCATTCAGTAACCGCTGGAATGCATCTGCCGGCAGACGATCCAGCCCCATTCCAGGGCTGCCTGCACTGTTCAAACAGCGATCGAGGTATTCGACGCGGTCGCTGAGACGCTCCCCCCCTCCCCGTGCGCACTCGTCACAATTTCCGCTGGCCACCTTCAGCTGACGGATACCTTTCTGATACAGGGAGAGAAGCGTCTGCAAGCCGATGGAGTGGAGACAGGGGAGCACACCTTCGCCCCTGGCAGGCAACGCATACTCACAGGCAAACAGCGCATACTGCCGACCCGGATCACCACGGGTCACCCGTTCCTCTCGGGTGGACAGCGCGCCCTCCGGGCAGACCGGAATACACAGGCCACATCCATCACAGGCCGCGGTATCCAGGCCGAGGGCCTCATCGTCCAGCCGCCAGGCACCTCGGGGACAGCTATCGACACAGGCCCGGCAACTGGCATTTTCGAGCAGCGCATGGACACAACGCTCGCCCACGATTTCTGGAACTATCGCTTCCCGGCAGCTCTGTTCAACGATGTCGCGTAACCGGAAACTCATCTGAGGGCCGCGGTAAGAATAAATTGTCCCATAATGCGCAGGATATCAGTCCAGATTCAAGGCGCAGATAAGGGCGCATATCATTGATTATGTAACCGAATCTGCAACGCAGAAGCTGTGCTTAGAGACCAGCAGGATGGGATAATTTATTCTTACCGCGGCCCTCATACTGCAGGCCCCACTCCGGGCACGAAGCTCACTGGCACCTGTTGCTGTATAGCGACCGGTTTCATCCGTTCATCGATCTCATCCGGAGTGGGCCGAGGCTCCTTCAGGGTCAGCACGAGCAGATCGCGTAACTCCTCGCAGTAGCTACTGGTCAGCAGTGCGCAACCGGCGAAATAGGGTGTTGCACAGCGTTGGGCCACCCGACTGGAAAAGCGGGATAACCATCGGAGCAGATGTTCGTCCATGAAGCGTGCGGCTTCCCTGATACTCGATTCCCTCGGCAGGTCCTGAAACAGATGACTGAGAAACTGCAATTCCAGCACCAGATGGTCGTCGGGGCGCGTTCTCCAATCAGGTGCTGCCAACCCGTGGCGGTGGTAGCAATTCCGCACCTGAAACATGGTCTGCTGGCAGACCAGTTTCTCCTCATCGATCCAGACCGATTCTTCCGGCGAAGCCTGGATCCCATGGGTCAGGTAGATGCTGGTGTAATCGACCGCCAGTTCGTCCAGCAGCGCCTGGTCTGGCTGTTCCGGCAGGGCCTCCAGCGCCTGGCGCATCAGATCGATCGCCTGCCGCCCCGGTTTATCCTCCAGCACCAGCCCCAGGCCTTCCGGAAAACGAAATTGCTTCAGCATCCCGATGAATGGTGCATCGGGTTCCCGGTCGTGCAGACAGGCGAGCATAGCAAGGTCTTCGGCCACTACCGGGTAGAGTGCCTTCAGCGGGTCATCAGACTGTTCGATCCGATCATGTACGGCAGCTGTCCCCATGTTATTCGACCTTCCCTTTGCTGTGAGCCACAATCCCAAGTGATGGCTTGGTGAGTTCGATATTCGCCATATTCTTCACCTGCCTGACCACCGTATCGCCGGGGCCGATGGCGGTGGTCTTATACGCACCATCCCAGATCTCCTCGATCGGCCCGATATCCAGTACCCGCATCATGCAGGCCATCACACAATAGGGCTTACGGCCAGCCTCGATCTCGTCCACGCACATGTTGCACTTTTTGACGATCTGCTCGAGCGGATCAAACTGGGGTGCCCCGTAGGGACAGGCCGCCTCGCACCGGCGGCAGCCGATGCAAAGGGTGGAGTCGATATCCACGATACCATCCTGCTTACGTTTGAAGATGGCCCCGGTGGGGCAGGTCGGCAGACAGGCAGGCTCCGCGCAGTGATTGCACGACATATTGAACTTGTAGGCAAACACATTCGGGTAAGTGCCCCCCTCGATATACTGTACCCGCCGGAAGCGTGGCCCGGGGGCCAGCCCGTTCTTATCTTTGCAGGCGATCTCACAGGCGCGACAGCCGATGCAGTCCACGTTGTTGTGCACGAACCCCAGCTGCATATCCGGTTTGACCGGGACATAGGCCTCCCGCTTGCGACGCTTGACGGCTTCCTTGATCTTCGCTGTATCTTTCTGTTCTGACATTATTCCAGTCCTCCAGACCTGCCGTTATTGATCACGCCGGAAGACGTGTGCCCGGGAAGTGGCCAGTTTGTCCCAGCCGGGACGGTGTTCGAGATCTGTTTTCCTGATATCGCACAACACGGTGTTATAGGTGAAGGCACCGGCCGGGCTGGGCTCGTCCAGGGTCAGGAAGTCCGGGTTTCCGGCCCGGTCCACCCCGTTCTCGTCCAGATCCATCCAGGCCCCCTCATGGATGACCAGGACACCCGGCATACAGCGCTCGGTGACGTAGGTTGGCACCACCACCTTGCCTCTGCCGTTCCACACCTCCACGATGTCCCCCATCTTGATACCGAGCTTTCGGGCATCGGCGGCATTGATGGTCACCTCCTGCTCATAGGTCTCACGCAGCCAGGCACAGTTGTTGAAAATAGAGTGGGTGCGCCAGCGTGGGTGGGGCGAGATGAGGTGAAACGGGTACTCTTTGGTCTTGGGGCTGTTCAGAGACTCCCAGGGTTCGATCCATTTGGGGATGTATGGGATCTCGTAGCCATACATGGTCTTCTTCCAGTCGGTAATCTGCGCCAGCTGGCCGGACAATATTTCGATCTTGCCCGAAGCCGTCTGAAACGCTTTGCCCTGTTCGATCTGATCCTGGAATGCCACCAGCGGCCGGTGCAGATGAAATTTATAGACACCGTGGCGCTTGAAATCATCCCAGGACATGTCGACGTGCTGATGCGCCATGACCTTGCTTTCCCACCACTCGCGCAAGTAGGCTTCATCGACATTTTTATTGATGTTGAAATAGTCCCGATTGGCCTTTGGATTGTAGGCCTTGCCAAAGACATCCCCGCCGATCCGGTAGGCCAGTTCGGTGAAGACCTGGAAATCGGTCTTCGACTCCCCCATCGGCTCGATCACCTGTGGGCGGTGGATGTAGTAATGCCCCTTGTACCAGGGCAGGGCCACATCATGCCGTTCGAAATGGGTCGCTATCGGCAGCAGGACATCCGCCCACAACCCGGAGGGGGTAATGGTCGAATCCATGCAGACGACCAGCTCCAGCTTATTGATCGCCTGTATCTCTTTGTTGATATTGGTGAGCTGATTGAACCAGTCCGAGCCCTGCCAGAAGATACCCTTGATATTGGGTATCTGGCCGTCGGTCGCATCCTGCCTGGGCCAGAGTCCGATCTCCTCCCGTTTGACATTGGGGTAGTTGAGCACACAGTGGGCCCAGCGATCCGACTTGATCGCCTGAAACCAGATATTTGAATACTGGTCATAGGGATAGGCCACAGCTTCTGCGTGCCAACCCTTGCCCACGCCCTCGGCGCAGCCGCCCAGCACACCGATGTTGGCCGTCATCGCCTGCAGGGCGGCTGCCATCCGGTTGTACTGCTCCCCATAGGCGTTGCGACCCGGCGCCCACGAGGCCTTGAGTGCCGCCGGCTTGGTACGGGCGTACATGTCGGCCAGCTTTATGATGTCTTTGGCCGGGACCCCACAGATCTCGGACGCCCACTCCGGGGTCTTGGGCTGACCATCATATTTGCCCAGGATATAATCTTTGAAGTTCTCCTTACCCTTCGCCCAGCCGGGCATCGTCCCCGCATCCATACCCTGGCAGAATTTATCGATGAACGCCTGATCGTGCAGATTATTGGTGAAGATGTAGTGCGCCATGCCGGCCATCATGGCGGCATCCGTATTGGGCCTTATGGGGATCCACCAGGCATCGTAGGCGGAGGCGGAATCCGTGTACTGGGGATCGATCAGGACGAACTTGCAGCCACGCTGTTTGGCCATCCGCAGGTACATGAAGGTATTGCCGCCATGAAAGGTATACGCTGGATTCCAACCCCACATGATCATCAGCTTGGAGTGGGCATAGGTGTCGTCTTCATTCCCGTCCTCGATGGTCCCGAAGGTCATTCTGGAGCTGAACGTGGTGCCCTGATAGGAGGGTACCGACCAGGAGCTGGTACGGCAGCCGAACATACCCATGAAGCGCCCCAGCAGACCCTCGATCTGATCCGACTTATGCAATACGCCAAAGGAGGCACCGGCATAACTCTGATCCACCAGCGCCGTCGGCCCATAGGTATCCTTGATGTGCACCGCCTTCTTGACCACGAAATCCAGTGCCTCATCCCAGGAGACACGCTTGAACTTACCCTCTCCACGCTCCCCCACCCGCAGCATCGGGTAGAGCAGACGTTCCGCCGAATAGAGCCGCTGCCGGTAAGAGCGCCCGCGCAGGCAGGCCCGTAACTGCGGCTCTTCGTTGCTGTCTTTTCCAAAGTGGCCATTACGCTGATAGCTGCCATCATCGGTGGAGAGCCGCACGATCACGTCATTCCATTTATGCGCCACCAGCATGTGTCGGGAACCACAGTTGTGGGCGCAACTGGTAACGACGGTCTCCAACTCATTGTCTTTGGGGTAGGGCTCATAGGCAAAGGCCTGTGCCTCTCTGGCCGTCTTCAACTCGATCAGCCCGCCTGCTGCCAGGGCGGCACCGCCTGCCGCTGTGTGTTTCAGAAAAGAGCGCCGGGTCAGGTTCAGGCGCTCATGCAGACCTTTATAGGGCTTGTCGGTACTCATCTGTTCATCTCCATTCGCCGGGGCCATCACTTGGCAGCCTGTTTTTTTATCTGAAACCGTGGCTGGGACTCTGTGGGGCGCTCTTTGGCCCAGTCCGGGATCTCTTCTGCCATGCCATCCCAGGCGTTGCGCGGATAGGGGTAGGCGATGCGATACCACTGGCGCCCGCCGTGACAGCCGTAGCAGACATCACCATCCGCCTTGGCCGCCTCTTCAATGGCGTCCACCTTGAGAAAATTGACCTGATGCCGGTTGGTGCGTATACCCGTATGGCACAGCAGGCAATTGTTCTGGAAGGCTTCCCGGGACTCGGGCCAGGGACCCGGCAGCCCCATGACCTCATAGGGGTGAGCCCCATGGCACATCAGGCAGACATCAGGATTCACTTGCTTTCGCAGGGTAAAATCCGTGTTGGCCTGGTCGGGCACTATCGGTGCCTCCTCACGCGGATCCATTCCCTGGTGGCAGGTATTGCATTTCAACTCCATCAGTTCTTTGGCCAGCGGGCCGGTCAGGTGGCGCTGGTGGAATGTCATCTGGGGGCCTTCGTAGGTGTGCAGCGTCTGGTACCAGGCAAGTGCCTCTGATGCCCTGACCCCGGCCGGCGACTGCTGCAGAACATTACGCTCCAGAACCTCCTGATGACAGCTGAGACACTGCTCATCCGTCGCCTGATCAATATCCGGCTTGAAATGGGAGGGGTGCCAACGGGCACGCTCATAGTTTATCCCTGCCCCTGCCGGATCGCCTGCCAAGGCACTCCCCGTTCCTGTTATCAAAAAAGACAGAAACAGAATGGAAGGCAGCTTCATCTTTTCCATCGTCATTGCTCACTCCTCTCCCCGAACAAGCCTTACGGTCTTGACCCGCATTTCTCACCCGCCTTCTGCGACGAAGAAAAGCCACTCACCGCCCCTCTCTACTGACCTGGGCAGCCACTCTCAACCCGTTATTTTGACAAACCGCGCAGCGGTTTTATCTGTGGCAAAAGCGGGTGAGAAATGCAGGTTAGATGCGGGGGCTGGCTGCAACGATGCATCCAGCCCCCTCCTTGCGTTTAATCCGTCCATGGATTCAGACAACAGCGCCTAACGCCAGCCGGACATTCCGCCCATGCCGGACATTCCGCCCATGCCGCCCATACCGGACATTCCGCCCATGCCGCCCATACCGGACATTCCGCCCATGCCGGACATTCCGCCCATGCCGGACATTCCACCCATGCCGGACATGCCACTCATGCCAGTTGCAGGATAGAAGAAGATCTGGCCCTGGGGAGTGATACGGAAATAGCCGCTCATGCCGGACATTCCGCCCATGCCGCTCATGCCGGACATTCCGCCCATGCCGGACATTCCGCCCATACCGGACATTCCGCCCATGCCGGACATTCCGCCCATGCCGGACATTCCGCCCAT
>JAUUYI010000356.1 GCA_030590525.1 Sedimenticola sp.
CAGGGATTCGGCCTGCAGCGGGGCGCCATTGGGTCCAGCGTCGCCCACGATTCCCACAACATCATTGCCCTGGGCGCGGATATCCCGTCACTGGTGGCGGCGGTCAATGAGGTGATCGAGCACCAGGGGGGAATCGTGGTCGCCGCCGATGGGCTGACCGACACGCTGCCACTGCCGGTCGCCGGCATCATGAGTGACCAGCCCGGGGAGTTGACTGGCTCGAAATACGCCAGTCTCGATCAGGCGGCCAGGGACCTGGGCAGCCGCCTGGGCGCCCCCTTCATGGCCCTCTCTTTCATGGCACTGCTGGTAATACCCGAGTTAAAGCTGAGCGACCAGGGACTGTTCGACGGCCGGAGTTTCAGCTTCACCAGCCTGTCGCTGTGACGGAGCGTACCCGGCATCTTCTGCAGGAGCGGCCAGACAGGCTCCTAGAGATTACTGTGGAATAGGCACCGGCGCAGGTTCGGACTTTGCCTGACCGGCACCGGGATACCCGTAGCCAGGCCATCCACCATAGCCGTAGGGACCGTAGCCACCCCAGCCAGGGCCGTAACCCCATCCACGCCCATAGCCCCTTCCACGTCTATATCCATAGCGACCGCGATCGTAGTAGTAGTCATCATCGTAATAACGATTCCGGTTACTCCCCCCGAACCACTCAGATGGATTCATAAAATTGAATGCGTTGGCGCTCTGCATGAATGCCAGCTCACCGACACCGAGTGCAAGCAGGGTGGCACCGGCAATACAAGTTTTTTTGTTCATCGATCTAATGCCTCCACACAGATTGGGAGATGAAAAAACGAACAGCTTGAATTTTCTTCGATAACCCTGCAGCAGCAAGGTGAGAAAATCAACGAATGATTATAATATAAAATCCGCTGGAATCCGGCAAAAGATTTGCGAACTCATATCTCCCTGACGGGGGCGCCCTGCAACGCCTGTTCGTCCTGCCCCGCACTCTCTTCGCCCTGATAGAGTCGCTCGGCCCGCTCCCAGGCCTCCTGGCTCATCTCTCTGGTGGCGTCCCAGAGCTGCCCGGACTTCTCCCGGGTAGTCTGCCAGGCGTGGCCCGATGCCTCTTTAGTGGCATCCCAGGCCTTACCGCCAAACTCCTTGGTTGCACCCCAGGCCTCGACGCCCGTCTTCCGGGTGGCTTCCCACGCCTCGTTGCTCATCTCTTTGGTCTCGTCCCAGAGTTCGCTCGACTCTTCCCGAGCACTATCCCAGACATCGGATTCGAGTTCATCCGCCTGAACGACGACTAAACCCAGGAGTAACGCCCCGGCCACGGCTACCTTAATGATCTGCTGCTTCATGAAACCTTACCTCTTGAAAAACAGGGTTGATTCGTCATAGGACCGGAAGCAACCGATTAAGTTTCAGAAATAAACGATCTCTGTAATGCTAAGCCAACCGCCTTTCCTTGGTCCTAGGTCCTGCTTTCGTCCTGCTTTCGCCCTGCCCAGTCCCGGGCAAACTGCCAGGCAACCCGGCCACTGCGGGAACCCCGCCTCAACGCCCACTGCAGCGCCGCCTTGCGGGTTTCAGCATCACCCGTGCCGGAAGCTCCCAGCCTATCAAGCCAGTGTTCCACGATCTGCAGATACTGCGCCTGATTAAACGGGTGGAAGGAGAGCCAGAGCCCAAACCGTTCAGACAAGGATATCTTCTCCTCCACCCCTTCTCCATGGTGAATCTCACCGCCCACTACCCGGGTCTCCAGATTCTCCCGCTGGAACTCCGGCAGCAGGTGGCGCCGGTTGGAAGTGGCATAGATCAGTACGTTCTCCGGCGGCGCGGCGATGGAGCCGTCCAGCACCGCCTTGAGGGACTTGTAGCTGGCATCGCCGGCCTCGAACGAGAGATCATCACAGAACAGGATGAAACGCTCCGGCCGGTCGTGGAGTTGCTCCACCACATCCGAGAGATCGATGAGATCCTGCTTCTCGACCTCGATCAGACGCAACCCATCCCCTTGAAACTGATGCAGTATCCCCTTGATCAGGGATGACTTGCCGGTACCGCGGGAACCCCACAACAGCACGTTGTTGGCACTCCTGCCCGTCACGAACTGATGCGTGTTGCGGCAAATCTCCTCTTTCTGCAGTTCCATGCAGAGCAGATCATCCAGTGGGATCAAATGGGGTCGATGCACCGGCTGGAGTCCACGGCCACGGCGCCAGCGGAAGGCGATCTCATTCCAGTCCGGCGACTGACTGGCCGGCTCGAAGAGACGCTCCAGCCGCTCGATCAGGGATTCGGCCCGCCGCAGCAATTCACTGGCATCGTGCTTGTTTTCAGTCAAGTCAGGGCCTCGCGACGGGGTTAACTGCAATGCCATTAACTTTGGAAATTAGTGTAGGGTGGGCACGGTTTGTGTGCCCACCCTACGGAGATTTCTTTGTATTTCTGTTCAAGATTTCAGTGGTAAGGTACTAATTTACTATTATCTTTGCACCTTTGCAGCTTTGCGTGAGACATATTCATCACGCGCCAGCCCGCATTTCTCACCAGGGAGCGAGATGATCGCACAGAGATTTGGATTCACAAAGGATTTTCCGAAGGAACGG
>JAUUYI010000101.1 GCA_030590525.1 Sedimenticola sp.
GGTTTTGATGGGCACGCTGCGCTTTGCCCATCCTACAATGATGCAAAGAGAGCTCCTGACTCCTCGTTCCAAACCTCCCATCATCATTAGTGAAGCAGTGGTAGCTAATACAGATAATAATCGAGTAGAATAGTGTGTCTTTACAGATGGAAAGTTTCTCCATGTTTTCGCGCCTGAAAGAAGATATCGGCTGCGTCTTCGAGCGAGACCCGGCAGCACGCAACGCATTTGAGGTGTTTACCACCTACCCGGGGGTGCACGCTGTGATGCTGCATCGATTGAACCACTGGCTCTGGGGCAACGGGCTGCAGTGGCTTGCCCGTTTTTTGTCCGCCTTCGGGCGCTGGCTGACGGGGATAGAGATCCACCCGGGGGCCTGTATCGGACGCCGTTTTTTCATCGATCACGGGATGGGAGTGGTGATCGGAGAGACGGCGGTGATCGGTGACGACTGCACCCTGTATCACGGGGTGACGCTGGGGGGGACCAGTTGGAAGAAGGGGCAACGGCACCCGATGCTGGGTGATGATGTGGTAGTGGGGGCGGGCGCCAAGGTCCTGGGGCCGATAGAGATCGGTCGGGGTGCTCGGATCGGCTCCAACGCGGTGGTGGTCAAACCCGTGCCGGCAGAGGCCACGGTTGTCGGGGTTCCCGGTCGGCTGGCGGGGCTTCCCAGGGAGATGGTGGACTCACATCGGCACCGGATGGCCCGAAAGATGGGGTTCGATGCCTATGGCGCTACCCAGGACGCGCCGGACCCGGTTGCCCATGCCATCAACTGTATGCTGGACCATATGCATGTGATCGACGAAAGGATGAAGATCATGTGTGAGGGGTTGAAGCAGGTGAGTGAGGAACATCCGGAGCTCAATCTGCCGCTGGTAGAGAGTTGTGAAATCGCCTCTACGGCTGAAGAGTTGCTCAGAAGCCAGGTCCAAGGGGGTGAGAAGGGCGAATCTCCTGAAGATAAAGAAAATAATACTTGATTAAATTAATCAACTATTATAATTTTATGCATATGAACAATTTGCAGGGGCAGCGGACGTGAGATTAACGACCAAAGGACGGTATGCAGTTACCGCCATGCTCGATCTGGCCTTCCACGAAGGGAAAGGCCCGATTACTCTGGCAGAAATCGCCGAGCGGCAGGGGATATCCCTGTCATACCTTGAGCAGCTCTTTTCCCGGTTGAGAAAAAAAGGACTGGTCAGTAGCGTACGAGGGCCGGGCGGGGGCTATGTGCTTGCCCTGAGTGCGGAATCGCTGTACGTCGCTGCTGTCATAACCGCCGTGGATGAGACGATGGACACCACACGTTGTGGTGGAGCCCATAACTGCCAGGATAACGAGCGCTGTCTCACCCACGATCTCTGGCACGATCTGAGCGATCGCATCTATGACTACCTGAATCAGATCAGCCTCAAGGATCTGATGACCCAGCAGGGTGCACAGAAGGTGGCGGCACGGCAAAACGGGCAGAAAGTCACCGTGGATCTGGACGTGACCGGTTCGACCCAGGCCCAAAGTTTATGAGAACCAGAAACAGAACATATCTCCGGAGTGATAGATGAAATTACCAATTTATATGGATTATTCGGCAACCGCGCCGGTTGATCCCCGGGTTGCCGAGAAGATGTGTAGTTACCTCACGCCAGATGGCATATTCGGGAACCCCTCATCGCGTTCCCATCAGTTCGGGTGGGCCGCGGATGAGGCGGTGGAGCAGGCGCGGCACGATGTTGCCGCTTTAATCAATGCGGATCCTAAAGAGATCGTATGGACCTCCGGTGCCACTGAGTCGGATAATCTTGCGATCAAGGGTGTGGCCCATTTCTATCAGAAAAAAGGCAAGCACATCGTTACCTGTAAGACCGAGCACAAGGCGGTGCTGGATACCTGCAGGCAGTTGGAGCGGGAGGGGTTTGAAGTGACCTATCTCGACCCCGAACCCGACGGTATGATCGACCTGAAGAAACTGGAGGCGGCCCTGCGCGATGACACCCTTCTGGTCTCGATCATGCACGTCAATAATGAGATCGGTGTGATCCAGGACATCGCGGCTATCGGGGAACTGACCCGGGAGCGCAAGATCCTGTTCCATGTGGATGCAGCCCAGAGCGCAGGCAAGGTGCCACTGGACATGGAGGCTATGAAAGTGGATCTGCTCTCCATGTCGGCCCACAAGATTTATGGTCCCAAGGGCATGGGTGCCCTCTACGTGCAGCGTAAACCGCGGGTACGGCTGGAGGCGCAGATGCATGGTGGCGGTCACGAGCGAGGTATGCGTTCCGGTACGCTAGCCACGCATCAGATCGTTGGTATGGGTGAGGCTTTTCGGATTGCCAAAGAGGAGATGCAGCAGGAGAATGACCGTATCCTCTCTCTTAGAAACCGTCTCTGGGGCGGGTTGAAGAGTATGGAAGAGGTGTACCTGAATGGAGACGTGGAACGGCGTGTGGCAGGCAACTTGAACGTGAGTTTCGCTTACGTGGAGGGTGAGTCCCTGATTATGGCTTTGAAGGATATTGCGGTTTCGTCCGGGTCGGCCTGCACCTCCGCCAGTCTGGAACCCAGTTACGTGCTGCGTGCGCTCGGGCGTGAGGATGAACTGGCACACAGCTCGATCCGCTTCACTATCGGTCGTTTCACCACTGAGGAAGAGGTGGACTACGTGATCGATCTGGTGCGTAACCAGGTGACTCGGCTGCGGGAACTTTCTCCCCTCTGGGATATGTTCAAAGAGGGTGTAGACCTCAAGAGTGTGCAGTGGGCTGCGCACTAGGCGGGGTTTGAAGGTTAGGCTCTGATATAGGGATAAATTCTTTATAATTAGAGGGCTGTCGACCTATATCAATGTCACTGGGTAACTGGTGATCACTGAAAATTTTGGAGATCAGAACATGGCATATAGCGACAAAGTGCTGGATCACTATGAAAATCCCCGCAATGTCGGGACGCTGGACACCAAAGAGAGTAATGTCGGCACCGGTATGGTGGGCGCGCCCGCCTGCGGTGATGTGATGCGGTTGCAGATTCAGGTGAACGCCGAGGGAGTGATTGAGGATGCCCGATTCAAGACCTACGGCTGTGGCTCTGCAATCGCCTCCAGCAGCCTGTTGACCGAATGGGTAAAAGGGAAGACTCTCGAACAGGCGCAGCAGATCAAGAATACGGATATTGCCGAAGAGTTGGCGCTGCCTCCGGTGAAGGTTCACTGCTCGGTACTGGCGGAGGATGCGATCAAGGCGGCAGTCGAGGATTACGCTGCAAAACAGGGCCAGAATGGGGCCTGAATCGGCATGGGATTTCATCTGGCAGATGGGGGAGGACCCCTCTTCCTGCCACACTCTGATCGTTGGAGGTTGGGATAAATGAGCGTCACACTGACTGAGGCTGCGGCAAACCACGTGAGGAGTTTCCTCGAGAACCGTGGCCAGGGTGTTGGTATCCGCCTGGGAGTACGCACCTCCGGTTGTTCCGGTATGGCCTACGTTCTGGAGTTTGCGGACGAACAGGAAGAGGATGACCAGGTGTTCGAAGAGCACGGGGTGAAGGTGCTGGTGGACCCCAAGAGCCTGCTCTATCTCGATGGTACCGAACTGGATTACACCAAGGAGGGGTTGAATGAGGGTTTCAAGTTCAACAATCCGAACGTAAAGGATGCCTGTGGGTGTGGTGAGAGCTTCAATGTATGACCGGAGGCAGCGCCGGGTAATTCTTTCCCACCTCTTTTTTCCAACCCACTGAACTCCGGTTAAGAAGCAGGCATGCTGGATTTTTCCAAGAATCATTTCGAACTGTTTGGTCTGCCGAGCTCCTATGTGATCGATGCGAACCAATTGGCTGAGCGGTACCTGGAACTGCAGCGGGTGATGCATCCGGACCGTTACGCCAAGGGCTCTGCGCAGGAACGCCGCCTCTCGATGCAGGGGTCGATACGGATAAATGAGGCCTACGAGACCCTGAAGGACCCGATTCATCGAGCGCGCTATCTGCTTTCGCTCAAGGGTATCGATATGGATCTGCAGAAAGAGACCACTCAGGATGCAGCTTTTTTGATGGAACAACTGGAACTGCGGGAACAACTGGCCGAGGCGCCCAACCGGCCAGATCCCTATGGTTTCATCTCGACTCTGATGGCTGATATCAATCGCCGTATCACCAGCCTGGTGGGGCAGATGGCGGTTCAGTTCGAGACCGCAACTCCGGAGCAGTTGGAGGCGGCACGGGAAATCCTGCGCAAGATGCAGTTTTTACAGAAGCTTCGTTATCAGGCCGAGTCCCTCGAATCCGAGCTGGACGAGGCCCTTTAGTCTGCATTAAAGGATCGTTCAGCCATGGCCCTGCTACAGCTTACAGAGCCCGGACAGTCTGCGGCGCCACATCAGCATCGACTGGCGGCGGGGATCGATCTGGGAACCACCAACTCACTGGTTGCCAGTGTGCGCAGTGGCAAGGCCGGGACCCTGCCCGACGATAGTGGGCAACACCTGCTGCCATCGGTGGTTCGTTATATCCCGGATGGTGTCATCGTCGGTGAAGAGGCCAAGGCACAGGCAGTACTCGATCCTCTGAACACCATCGTTTCAGTCAAGCGATTACTGGGCCGGGGTGTCGAGGATGTGAAGACGCTTGGCAGCCGGCTTCCGTATCAGTTTAAGCAGCAGCAGAATACGGTACCGCGTATCCATACCGTAGCCGGCGATGTCACTCCGGTGGAGGTGTCGGCAGAGATCCTCAAGACCCTTAACCGGCGGGCGGAAAAGAGCCTGGGTGGTGAGTTGGAAGGTGTGGTGATCACGGTACCTGCCTATTTTGACGATGCTCAGCGACAGGCGACCAAGGATGCCGCCAGGGTGGCAGGCCTCCGGGTGCTGCGACTGTTGAACGAACCGACATCCGCTGCTGTGGCTTACGGCCTCGACCACGGCTCGGACGGGATTCATGCCATTTATGATCTGGGGGGCGGAACCTTCGATATTTCCATTCTGCGCCTCAGACGCGGGGTATTCGAAGTACTCTCCACCGGGGGTGATTCGGCACTGGGCGGGGATGACTTTGATCGGTTAGTGGCAGAGTGGATCATGCAGCAGGCGGGGATCGACGATTCAGCGGATCACGCCATGCTGCGACGCCTGATGCGGGATGCCTGCAGCGCCAAGGAGACACTCACTACGGCAGAGGTTGCGCCGCTCCGGGTGGATCTGGGCAATGGCGATTACTGGGAAGGCAAGCTTACCCGGGAGGGATTCGAACAGCTGGTGGAAGCTCTGGTGCGTAAGACGCTGGTCTCCTGCCGGCGGGCCTTGCGCGATGCCGGGTTGCGACCAGAGGAGATCGAGGACGTGGTGCTGGTGGGCGGGTCGACCCGCGTGCCCCTGGTACGGGAGCTGGTGGGTGAGTTCTTTCGCACCCGGCCGTTGGCGGAGATAGATCCGGACCGGGTGGTGGCCATCGGTGCAGCCGTTCAGGCAGACGTTCTGGTGGGCAACAAGTCGGGCGAGGAGATGTTGCTGCTGGATGTCATTCCCCTGTCGCTGGGGATAGAGACTATGGGCGGATTGGTTGAGAAGATCGTGCCTCGCAACACCACCATACCGGTGGCCAGGGCCCAGGAGTTCACTACCTTCAAAGATGGCCAGATAGCGATGGCGATCCATGTGCTCCAGGGTGAAAGAGAACTGGTCAGTGACTGCCGTTCTCTGGCACACTTCGAGTTGAGGGGGATACCTTCGATGGTGGCCGGTGGGGCCCGTATCAAGGTGACCTTCTCAGTCGATGCGGACGGGCTGCTGGGCGTCGAGGCCCGTGAAGAGAGCAGTGGGGTGAAGGCCAGTGTAGTGGTCAAGCCATCCTATGGTTTAACCGATTTGGAGATCGAGGAGATGCTGCGGGATTCCATCGATCATGCGGCAGAGGATCTGGAGGCGCGGGGTCTGCGTGAACGACAGGTGGAGGCGAATCGTACCATCGAGGCGCTCCGTGCAGCCCTGGATGAAGATGGAGAAGTGTTGCTTGATAAGACTGAATATCAAGCAATTGAGGAACAATTGGATAAACTTATTGAAGTGTCCGGCGGCAGCGATCAGCAGGCCATCAAACAGCAGATCGATAACCTGGAAAAGGCCTGTGAGTTCTATGTGGAACGTCGCATGAATGCCAGTGTAAAAAAGGCCATGGCCGGTCACAGCGTGAAGGATTTTGAGTAGAAGCATATGCCACAGATAATATTTCTCCCCCATGAAGAGATCTGCCCGGAGGGCGCGGTGATAGAGGCGGAACCGGGTACCACGATCTGCGATGCCGCACTCCAGAACGGCGTCGAGATCGAGCACGCCTGTGAAAAATCCTGTGCCTGCACCACCTGCCACGTCATCATCCGGGAAGGTTTAGACTCCCTGGTAGAGGCGGAGGAGGAGGAGGATGATCTTCTGGACAAGGCCTGGGGGCTGGAGCCGGAATCCCGCCTGAGCTGCCAGGCGGTGATGGCGAATGAAGATCTGGTGGTGGAAATCCCCAAATACACCATCAATATGGTATCCGAGAGTCACTGACAATGAGCCTGAAATGGACTGATATCCTGGATATTGCCATTGAGCTGGATGAAACCCACCCGGAGGTGGATCCGCTGCACATCAACTTCGTCGATCTGCGCAACTGGGTCATGGCCCTGCCCGATTTCGACGACGACCCGGAACATTCCGGCGAAAAGATCCTGGAGGCGATTCAGATGGCCTGGATTGAAGAGCGGGAATAGATTCCCGGGCCGGTAACAAATCCGTTCTCGCACAAAGGCATAACGCAAAAAAACTGAAAACCTTAAAGGCGTTCTCGCGCAAAGAACGCAAAGACGCAAAGGAAAAACTAAAAAAGATCAATGCTTTCTAATTGGTGTGCCTTTGAGTAGATACCCTGCTATCGAACGGCTGGGAAGTCTTGAGCAGGCAGCGGCTCCAAAGTCAAAGTCAAAGTCAAAGTCATTCTCGCGCAAAGGCGCAAAGACGCAAAGGAAAGACAAAACAGGTTATTGTTTCGCGTGCCCTTACAACGCAGCATGTACAAGGCACCAGCATCTGATTAGGTAGTTAGCTCATCCAATATTTCGAGAAAAGCAAAATATATAGTGTAAAAACAACCGCTAAAAGA
>JAUUYI010000279.1 GCA_030590525.1 Sedimenticola sp.
CCTGGATCGGTCTTTATCTCCCGGCGCACCAATTGGCGCACCATGGTGATAACCAGATCAATCAACTCCTGCTCCACCTGGTCATCCAGCTGTTTCAATGGCTCTTCCAGGGTCTCCATCAGCCCCTCGAACTGGCTGATAATACCCTTTACCTTCTCCCGTCCCTCTGCTTGCGCCTCTTTGTGACCGTATTCAAAGCCTTCCCGTCTACCCTGCTCATAGCCCTCTGCATGAGCCTGCTTCTGCAACTGCTCCAGCTGGTCCGCGGTCGGCAACGATCCGGGGTGTTCCGGGGTGGTGGCGGCATCCGGGGCTTCAACATCCGGTGGCAGCCACTGCCTGATATCATCCGGCTCCAGTGACGAGAATATCTTAGACAAATTCTTCACCACCGGCGCCTCCGAGCATTATCTCACCGGCATCCGACAGGCGCCGGGCTACCGACAAAATCTCTTTCTGTGCCATTTCAACGTCACTCAGGCGGGCCGGAGCCGCCGCATCCAGGTCATCGCGCAGCATTTCCGCTGCCCGTTTCGACATATTCCTGAAGATATTCTCCTTCAATTCATCCGCTGCACCGCGCAATGCCAGCAGCAACTGGTCCGACGCCACCTCCCGCAGCAGTGTCTGAACCCCCCGGTCATCCACATCGATCAAGTTATCAAACACGAACATGTTTTCCTGGATCTCCTGGGCAAGATCCTGATCCGTGCTAGTGACCTGCTCGATGATCTGGCTCTCCACCGAACCTTCCAGCAGGTTGAGGATATTGGCAGCGCTCTTGATCCCTCCCAGAGAGGATGACTTGACGTTAGTCTGACCAGAAAACTGCTTATCCAGAATCTCATCCAGCTCCTGCAGAGCAGCGGGTTGAATACCATCGAGGGTGGCGATACGCATAACAATGTCGGGTTGCATCCGGGTGGGAAATACAGACAGCACCTCGGCCGCCTGATCTGAATCCAGGAACGACAGAACGATCGCGATGATCTGCGGGTGCTCGAGCCGGATCATCTCTGCAATGGATCGAGGATCCATCCACTTCAACTGCTCCAACCCCTTACTGTTACGCCCCAGCAGAATACGATCGATTACTCCACCTGCCTTTTCTGTCCCCAGTGCCTTGGTCAATACGTTGCGGATGTAGTCGTCAGAATCGATCCCGAGTGCCGTCTGATCGCTCAGTGCCTCGACGAATGAGCGCATCACTATCTCCATCTGAGTGGTGGAGACGTTGGTCATACCGGCCATGGCCAGACCCAGATCCTGCACCTCTTTCGGTCCCAGATGGGACAGAATGGTCGCCGCATCCTTCTCTCCCAGTGCCAACATGAGAATAGCTGCCCGATCGATTCCATCGATCCCATCGATCTCCTTCATTGCTTCATCCGGCATTTTCGGATACCCAGCTCTTCACTACCTGCGCCACGCGTTTGGGGTCCTCCTGGATCAGGCCCCGTGCGGCCTCCAGGGTATCTTCATATCGCTCTGGCCCGGGCAGCTGCATCTGGTTGCCGGCACCACCTTCCAGTGCCTGAACACCTTCACCAGCAGCCCCCTCTCCCCCCTCTGATCCTTCCACTGACTCACCCTCGAGCCGCTCCACTACAGGCGGGGCGGTGAGGCGTTTCATGGTGGGCCTGAGCACGAACAGGATGAGCAGCATGACCAGAATCAGGCCACCTGCCTGCTTGGCCAGATCCCAAGCCCAGGGCTGCTCCCAGACCGGCAGCTCCGGCAGGGACTCCTGGATCGGAGGTGCCATAAAGGCGGCGTTGATCACCCGGACAGTATCACCGCGCGTGGCGTTGTAGCCGATAGACTCCTGTACCAGCTGGGTTATGCGGGTGAGCTCCTCCGGGCTGCGCTGGGTTCGAATGATCTGACCTTCGCTATCGGCAATTGTCTGGTCGTCCACCACTACCGCCACTGAGAGCCGATGCAGCCTGCCGGTGGAGAGCCGGGTATGGCTGATGGTCTTGTCCAGCTCGTAGTTACGGGTAGCCCGCTTGCTGGAGCTCTTTGGTGTGGATCCCGGGTCTGCCCCTCCTCCACCATCCTGATTCGCCAGCTGTTCCGGGGCCGCGCCGGCAGCAGGTGGCTGATTGCTCAGGGCCCCGGGAACCCCGCCAGCCGTCGTGGCAACGCTCGCCTGCTCCTGGATCTGCTCACTGCGCAACGCCGGAAGGTCCGGATTGAAACGCTCCGCCGTCTGTTCAGTCATGGTGAAATCTACTTCGGCGGTTACCTGGGCATGTACCCTGTCGGCTCCAAGAATGGGGATCAGAATATTTTCCACCCGCTGGCGATAGTGCTCCTCCAGCTGTTTGGTGTAATCGAACTGGGAAGCGGTCAGCATCATCTCACTACTGCCCATCCGGCTGCTGAGCATGCTGCCCTTCTGATCCACCACCGTTACCCGTCCGGTTTCCAGTTCCGGAACACTGGAGGCAACCAGGTGGACGATAGCAGCCACCTGCTCCTTTTCCAGGGAGTGCCCGTTATAGAGTTTAAGCGCCACCGAAGCGGTCGGTTTCTTACGCTTGCGAACGAACACAGACTGTTTTGGGGTTGCCAGGTGCACCCGGGCACTCTGAATATTGGCGATGGTCGCAATGGTACGGGCCAGCTCACCCTCCAGCGCACGATGAAAGCGGGCCGCCTCCATCGCCCGGCTGGTTCCGAAACCGCTCTCCTGCTGTAACAGTTCGAAGCCCAGGCCATCATTGCGTGGCAATCCCTGTCCGGCAAGTTTCATACGGGCATCCCGCAGCTTGCTGCTGGGCACCATCACGGCCCCATTGGTTTCCTCCACCTTGAAATCGATACCCGCCTGTTGCAGCACCGCTATAACCTCTGTCGCGTCCTGCTGTCCCAGGCTGCCGAACAGCAGGCTGTAGCTGGGCGTCTGGGACCAAAGGACCACCGCCACGCCCAATGCGACACTGGCGGCGATCCCGATCATTACGCCCAACTGCCGAACCACCGGATTCTGCATCAGGCTCCCGTTCTGCAGTTTTTTCAGTTCGCTCTCTTCTTTGTCCGTTGCATCCATCAGAATTACGACCTCACGCCCCATTAATCAGATTCATTCCCAGTGCGCCCCGACCCTTCGCTCAAATCGGCATATTCATGACCTCTTTATAGGCCTCCACCAACTTGTTTCGGACCTGGACCATCCCCTGAAACGTGAGGCTGGATTTCTGTGCTGCCACCATCACTTCCGCCAGATCCACATCCTCACCCAGTTCGAACGCCTGCTTCATCCCTGACGCCTGAACCTGGGTCTCATTGACCGCATCGATAGATTGTTTGAGCAGACCACCAAAACTGACCCCGCTGCCTGCCTCGGTCTCTGCAGGCTGCGCCGATGCCTGGGAGGCCATCCTCCGCATCTGGGACAGCACTTGATCGATATCGACGTTGCTCACACTGTTCATAATCGGTTCCCCAAAAACAAAAATATTGCCGCTCCAGCTAACCCGAACCTTTCACAAATTGTGCTTGATCGTAACTTCTCAATAAGTTCAGGTAACAATCTGAAATGTAGGGTGTATCAAGCGGAGCGGATACACCAGGCTAGGTCGCG
>JAUUYI010000376.1 GCA_030590525.1 Sedimenticola sp.
ACGCCGGGCTGGAGGAACAGCCCGGGGACCGGCCGGTACCGGTATTCTCGTTCCTGGGTAACCCGGAGCAGCACCCTCAGCAGGTGGAATGCCATATCACCCACACCAACGAGCGGACCCACGCGATCATCCGTGGCGGTATGTCCCGCTCACCCATGTACACCGGTGTCATCGATGGCGTCGGACCCCGTTACTGTCCTTCGATCGAAGACAAGGTGGTGCGTTTCGCAGACAAGGGGTCCCACCAGATATTCATCGAGCCGGAGGGGTTACAGAGCAGCGAGATCTATCCCAACGGTATCTCCACCTCCCTCCCCTTCGACGTGCAGCAGGCGATGGTGCGCTCTATGAAGGGTTTCGAGCGGGCCCATATCACACGCCCCGGCTATGCCATAGAATATGATTATTTCGATCCGCGGGACCTGGCACCGAGCCTGGAGACCCGCTTCATCGGGGGACTCTTTTTCGCCGGTCAGATCAACGGAACCACCGGCTATGAGGAGGCAGCGGCGCAGGGGTTGCTGGCGGGTCTGAATGCGGTGTTGAAGGTGCGTGAGCAGGAGCCCTGGGTTCCGAGGCGGGATCAGGCCTATCTGGGGGTGCTGGTGGACGACCTGGTGACCCAGGGAACCCGCGAGCCCTACCGCATGTTCACCAGCCGCGCCGAGTTCCGGCTGCTGCTGCGGGAGGACAATGCGGATCTGCGCCTCACAGATAAAGGCCGGGAACTGGGTCTGGTAGCGGATGACCGGTGGGCCGCGTTCGAACGCAAACGGGAAGCGCTCGAACGGGAGCGTCAACGGCTGCAGGATATCTTGATCCGCCCGGACACCCCGGCCGGTGAGGCGCTGTCGAGCAGACTGGGCATCACCCTCTCCCGGGAGGTGAGGGCACTGGAGCTGCTGGCCCGGCCAGAGGTGGATTACAGGCAACTGCAGACGCTACCGGGTATCGCTCCCGGAGTCGCCGATCCCCGGGTGGCAGAGCAGTTGGAGATACAGGTCCGCTATGCGGGTTACATCCAACGTCAGCAGGCGGAGATCGATCGGGTACGTGCCAATGAGGTGCTGAGGCTGCCGGAGAGCTTCGACTTTGAGACGGTCCGTGGCCTCTCGTCCGAGGTGAGGGAGAAGCTGCTGCACAGCCGCCCGGCGACGATCGGTCAGGCGGGTCGTATACCGGGCGTGACGCCGGCTGCCATCTCCCTGCTGCTGATTCACCTGAAACGTCGATCCAGCGGATGAGCGGAACTGAGATCCTGCCCTCCTGGCCCGGGCAGCTGGAACAGGGACTGGCGCGGATGGGGTTGAAGCTGGAGCATGGACAGCAGCAGCGGCTGCTCGACTACCTCGCCCTGCTTGCCCGCTGGAACCGCACCTTCAACCTCACGGCGATCCGCGACCCAAACGAGATGGTCTCCCGGCAACTGCTGGATTCGCTCTCCATCCTGCCACTGATTCAGGGGCCCAGGGTCCTGGATGTGGGCACTGGCCCGGGGTTGCCAGGCATCCCGCTGGCGATCGCCCGGCCTGATTTCCACCTCATACTGCTCGACTCCAACGGTAAGAAGACCCGTTTTGTACGTCAGGCAAAGATGGAGCTGGGGCTGGAGAACCTGGAGGTGGTGCAGGAGCGGGTAGAGTCCTGGCGTCCGCAGGAGTGTTTCGATACGGTCACCGCACGGGCCTTTGCCGCGCTGCCGAAGATGATCGACCTCACCGCCGGCCTGCTCCGGGAGTCGGGGCTGCTGCTCGCCATGAAAGGGTTGGTTCCGCGGGATGAGATCGAGCAGATAAGGGCGAAAGGGATGGTGGTGGAAAGTGTGGCGCTGGAAGTGCCCGGCGTATCGGGTGAACGCCATGCAATCCTGTGCAGCAGGGTCAAGTCTTGAAATCCAGCGGTTATTATTCTCTATAGGGGGTGGGCGGTTTGCTCAATGAGACTCCAGAAAAAGCTGACCTTGCACAGACCCTGTAGCTTGTACCAGGAGGAGCAAACCGCCCACCCCCTTTTCTCGATTTTAGCTGACAACTTAAATATTGGAGCGATACCACCATGGCCGGTACCCGTCTGTTAATGCTGATCGATGACATATCCACGCTTCTCAAGGATATCTCTGTTATGACCAAGATTGCGGCCAAAAAGACCGCGGCGGTACTCGGAGATGATCTGGCACTCAACGCGCAGCAGGTATCGGGCGTCAAGGCAGACCGGGAACTGCCCGTGGTCTGGGCCGTC
>JAUUYI010000154.1 GCA_030590525.1 Sedimenticola sp.
GCCAGGCTTTGCCCTGGCAGGCCGAACATCAGGTCCAGATTGAGATGGTCGAAGCCAGCGGCCCTGGTGGCGTGGGCCCCTGCCCTTGCCTGCTCCGGGCTGTGGATTCGCCCGAGAGCAGTCAGGCTGACTCCGGTCAGGCTCTGGACCCCGATCGAGAGGCGGTTGACTCCTGCCTCTCGGTAGCCAGCGTAGCGCCCTGCCTCCAGGGTCCCGGGATTGGCTTCCAGTGTCACCTCCAGGTGTCTCTGGCACGCCACCCTGGATTGTACCCCTTCCAGCAGAGACTTGATGGATAATGCAGAGAACAGGCTGGGAGTACCTCCGCCGATGAATAGGGAGATCAGTTCCCTCTCTTCATCCAGGGGCAGCTGCTGTTCCAGATCCAGAAGCAGGGCCTCTACATACCCCTTTTGATCCAGATCCCCGGCAGCCTGATGCGAGTTGAAGTCACAGTAGGGGCACTTGCGTACGCACCAGGGGATATGGACATAGAGGGAGAGTGGCGGCAGTTGCAATAGGTTCATGATCGTAGGTATACAATGGATTGCGCTTTGTGTGTGTTTGGCTTATATATAACCCGAATCTTTCACAAATTTGCACCGATCTCGCTTGTCTCTTGTTCCCACAGGAATATTTTCTCTGTCAGTCGTAATCGCTGATACGCCACTCCTTCGAAAATTTCCTTGTGAATACAATATCCTAAGCGATCTCGGCACAAATTTGTAAAATCTTCAGGATAAATCTCTCTTATTGAACAATAAAACCTTCTACAAGGAGAACTGGATGAAACGTCGTGATTTCCTCAAAAAAGCAGCGATTGGCACTGCCGCTGCCACCGCCTCCGTTGCCGCACCCGCGGTGATTGCCGCACCCAAACGGATCCGCTGGCGCATGGCCACCTCCTGGCCGAAGGCCCTGGATACCATCTACGGGGGCGCCCAGACCGTTGCTGACCGGGTGAAGGCGATGAGTGGTGGCAAGTTCGAGATCATACCCTATGCCGGTGGTGAACTGGTTGGTGGTCTGGAGGTGTTCGATGCCGTCTCCCGGGGTACTGTGCAGATGGGGCACACCGCCTCTTACTACTACATCGGCAAGAATCCCGCCTTCGCCTTCGATACAGCGGTACCCTTTGGTCTCAACTTCCGGCAGCAGAACGCCTGGCTCTACAACGGCGGTGGTCTGGATGCGATGCGAAAACTGTTCGCCGATTTCAACATTGTCAACTTTCCTGCTGGCAATACTGGTGTGCAGATGGGTGGCTGGTTCCGCAAGGAGGTGAACAGCGTTGCCGATATGAAGGGTCTGAAGATGCGCATCCCCGGCCTGGGCGGCAAGGTGATGGCCCGGCTTGGCGTCACGGTGCAGGTGCTGGCCGGTGGTGACATCTACCCTGCCCTGGAACGCGGCGTCATCGATGCCACCGAGTGGGTCGGCCCTTACGATGACGAGAAGCTGGGTTTCTACAAGGTCGCCAAGTACTACTACAGCCCCGGCTGGTGGGAGCCAGCCCCGACCCTGAGTCTGTATGTGAATGACAAGGCGTTCAACGGTCTCCCCAAGGAGTATCAGGAGATGGTAGCCAGTGCTGCCGCCGAGGCCAACCAGCAGATGATGGTGGACTATGATTCCAAGAACCCGCCGGCCTACAAGCGTCTACTGGAGAAAGGGGTGCAGATGCGCAGCTATTCCGAAGAGATTCTGAAGGCAGCCCAAAACGAGGCATTCAGCCTTTATGCGGAACTTGCGGCCAAGGATCCTGTATACAAGGCCATCTATGACAACTGGAGCAAGTATAAGGCCGATTCGGACAAGTGGTTCGGCACTGCCGAGACCGACTACGCCCGCTTCGAGTTTGGAGGTTAAAGACAGGTATGAGGTACCAGGTACCAGGTAGTAGTCCGTCCCATAAGTTCTGCATAGGATTATGGCAATTTAATTTCTTCAACTTGCAAGATCCCGGCGAGAGCGACGAGTTTGGCTTCGTTGTCCGGCAGGACGGCAGCACTGCTGATCAGAAGCGAGAATAACAGCAGCCCCAAGTGTGGTTGACGAAATCAGTTGTTTAGTCATTACGCACCTCCCAAGGCTCAGGAACGATCTTTAAGAAAGTCGGTGCTGCCGACAATCGTAACGCCTGTGCATCGGTATGCCGGCGGTGAGAGAGATTGCCAGAGACACGCCCAAACCCCCTCCACTGACTACTTCTAAATCGATCATAACTTGAGAAAAATCGCATTGATAAAACGCAATGCCCCCCGGTCGTTCCCCGGTGCTCCTGTAAGTGCCAAGTTGGTCTGGTGCCCCCTGCTGGAGGACGCCATAAAACAGGTCCTTGTAGGCTCGGATGCGGCCATCCCTGGCCACAGACGCCCCCAGCAGAGGACACCAGACCTACTCTAACCCCAGACGAGGGTGGTTTGCCGGGTGTTCACGTGCCCTTTACAAAGGGGTAGCAGACTCTTTATTCTTGGCGCTATGAAGATGAAGATAAGAATCTTTCTTATCCTGCTGTCGCTGACCATCTCCTCGAGTCTGCTGGCGAGGGGGCGCAGTACCCCGGCAACCCAGGCCAGTCCGGCGGATTCCGGGAACTGGGGGTATCAGGGTGAAGGGGGTCCGGCACACTGGGGGAGCCTGGGACCGACGTTTGCCCTGTGTGAGGATGGCAGGCAACAGTCGCCGGTCGATATTCAGGGTGTAAGGCCTGCTGAACTGCCGCACCTGAGCTTCTCTTTTCGCAGCAGCTCGCTATCGATTCACAGCCGCCCCAATACCCTGTCGCTCGATTATGAGCCCGACAGTTTTCTGTATATCGGCAAGCGTCGCTACAGATTGTTCGGGATCGATTTCCACACCCCCGGGGAACACCGCTTTCGCGGCAGGAGTACGGTAATGGAAATTCATTTGAAGTATACCGACACCAAAGGGGACCGGCTGGTGGTTGGGGTACCTGTTTCGGTGGGGCGGCATAACAACAGCATGCTCAGGCGGATAGGGAACTATCTGCCGCAACGGGGGGAACCCGATATCTATGAGCATCGTGTGGGCATCAATGCAACCTTTCTACTCCCTACGAAGCGTGAGTATTTCAGCTATGCCGGCTCGATGACCCGGCCGCCCTGTGACGAGGGTGTGCGTTGGATCGTAATGAAGAAACCAGTCACCATTTCGGACGCTTATCTGGAGCGCTTCAGGCGTGCTATCGGCTCCAATGCGCGGCCCGTTCAGCCGATGAACGGGCGGCAGATACTCAGCGCAGGCTCTTAGGCTCGCGAAACAATAACTCCCTGTTTTGGGACGCCGATCCATGCCGAACAGGGCCTCTCTCACCATTGATGAATGGGATTAGCTGGGTGCTTTCGCCGCCACCGGTTGCCGTGCAGGCAGCATACGCTCAGAACGGGACGCTGGGGCCGCTCCAGTGCTCACCGTTTCGCGGCCGTGCCCGGGCGATCGCACCTCTGGCGTCATCCCACCCCTCGCAAGCATTGCGTCCACCCTGGCCACGTAACAGGTTGAGCAGCCATTTACACTTGGCATAGAGACCGAAGAAGAGCAGGACCAGTAGGCGCTGCCTCTCACCCACCGGCCGCTTGCTGCAGATCAGCTTGTCGTCATACATGCCCCGGTCGGTCAGGCCGACCGCGCCGAACGCCTGCACCGTTACCCGCGTGCCGCGCGGTAACCGTGGGCCAAGTACCACCGCGTCCAGCAGGTCGCCCTCGAGCCCGATGAGGGTGTCGACCGAGCCGTAGTTGAATGGGCAGGGAAACGGCGAGATGAAGTCCAGCTGGCCGCTCGACCCTCGCTTCAGAAAGCTCCCGGCCGGGATTTCGATCACCACCTCGAGACGGGGGGCATCTGCCTCTCCAAGCGGCGTGTTCGGTTGTAGTTGTTGTCCGTGCGGCATGGCTTTATGTTCTGCGGGATGGAATATTTTCACCATACGCTCACGGTACCATGGATGCAGCCCCGATCGCAGACCGTCGGGTTACTCGACACAAAAGAATGTAAGCGCCAAGCTAATCCCGTTGGCGGGTCGGGTACCCCCTGTTGGGGGACGCCATAAATACGTCCCTGGTCGCTCCCGGCATCCTGTCTCCCTCGACACTTGTACATCCTTGTACGGCGTAGGCTCGACTGCGGCCATCCCTGGCCGCAGACGCCCCCGGCAGGGGGCACCCGACCTGCTTTTGCCTCAAACAAGGGTGGTTTACTGGGTGCTTACAAAAGAATTGCCTCCGTGTGAGAATGTTTTATCCTTACCGGGATATGGGTAACGATATGGGTTAAGCTCTGGCGACAGTTTCCGGGGGTGTCAAGAGTCAAGGAGATAGCTGATGGGGGCAGGTGTCATACCGTTTGCAGTGCTCGATGGTGAAGTACAGTTTCTGTTTCAGAAGACCTTCACCGGCAGAAAGGTTGGTCACCTCATCGATTTCGGTGGCGGAGTGGGTGCCGGGGAGAGTTATGAAGAGGCGGCGATCCGGGAGTTCGTGGAGGAGACCGAGACCATGTACTTCGCCCCGGAGATCGGGGCTGTGTCCGTAACGGAGGCGGCCGTCCAGTCACAGATACCGCGGGTGAGGCAGCTGTTCGGTGAGACGCTGCAGGCCCATCCCGGCTGGTGGAGCCCGCGAGCCGTGACTCCCGGCGGGAAGCCCAAGGATTGGCAGACATTCTTCATCCGCTTCGATTACCGGGAGCTGTCGGAGATGAACAGGGCCTGGGCGCTCGATCAGGGGCAACGGTTCAAGAAGCGTAGAGAGCTGCAGTGGATACCGGCAGAAGAGCTGCTGGCGACGTATGCGGATCGGCCGGAGCGGTTGTGGAAACGGGTGCGCGAGCTTTCCAGGGCAGAGTTGATTATACGATCCATACAATCGGAGTATGATGAACGACCAGCAACAGTGAGTGCACCAGGAGACGATTCATGAGCAACAGCATCAAAGGCACCCAGACTGAAAAGAACCTGATGACCGCCTTCGCCGGAGAGTCTCAGGCGCGAAACCGCTACACCTATTTCGCGGGTGCCGCACGCAAGGAGGGGCTGGTGCAGATCGCCCAGATCTTCGAGGAGACGGCCAACCAGGAGAAGGAGCATGCGAAGCGCTTCTTCAAGTTTCTGGAGGGTGGTGAGGCGGAGGTCCAGACCGCGTTTCCGGCCGGGCGCATCGGCACCACCCTGGAGAATCTGCGTGACGCCGCCGCCGGGGAGGAGCACGAATGGACCGATATGTACCCCGCCATGGCGAAGGTGGCCCGGGAGGAGGGATTCAATCAGATCGCCCTGGCCTACGAGATGATCTCCGTGGCCGAAAAGCAGCATGAAAAGCGCTATCGCGAGCTGGCTGATAACCTGGAGGCGGGCCGGGTGTTCAAGCGCAATGGCAAGGTGACCTGGCGTTGTCTGAACTGCGGTTACCTGCACGAGGCGGAAGCGGCCCCCGAGGTCTGTCCCGCCTGCCTGCACCCGAAGGCCTATTTCGAATTGCTGGGAGAAAATTGGTAGAGTCTCTGACCCTGGCGGGGTTCTCGTCGCAGATCCTTTCCTTCCCCGGGAGAAGTTGGGGATGAGCTGAGTGCAGCAGGAGTGAGCATGGTCGATGAGACGGTGGGCAGGTGTTGGAATTGCAGTGTCGCTCTGGGCAAACACGATTACGGTCGGGAGATCCAGTGCCTGGGTTGTGGTAAGCCGACCCGAGTGTGCCGCAACTGCCGCTGGTTTGCGCCGGGCCGGCCCAACGATTGCGAGGAGCCGATGGCCGATCCCGTGCTGGAGAAGGAGCGGGCCAACTTCTGCAGTTTCTTCGAGCCC
>JAUUYI010000067.1 GCA_030590525.1 Sedimenticola sp.
ACAGTTCGGTGACGATTTCGGACATGACCAGGAACAGCGCGATGCCGAGGCACCAGGTAACAATCTGGGAGAGCATGTGGAAGGCTTCGTCAGCGATCTTCAATGGCGTGAACCGGCGCACCAGCAGGAAGACGATGATGATCAGCGATGGGCCGGCGGCGAAGGCCGTGGTGATAAACTTGATCGGCATCACCGAATGAAACCACATGGGCCGCGCCGGCATGGTATTGATCAGAAAGGCCGTCACCGTATGGATGCTCAGGGCCCAGACGATGGCGATGTAGACGATTGGCAGATAAAAGGCCTTGTTCATCGGTTTGTCTGAGTATTTCTTATACAGATAGTAGAAGCCACCGACGGCATTGAGCAGCAGATACACGGTCAGGACTAGCACATCCCAGGCCAACATGGAATTGGGCCAGTTGTAGATGCCGATGACCGGAATGAGATGCCAGACCCGGTCCGGCCGGCCCATGTGGGCGACGACGAAGAGCATGCACATGATCACCGCGGCGATGGCCAGCATCTCCCCGAGCACGACGATCCGATGCAGCTCCTGGTGCTTGTAGGCATAGGCGGGAAACAGCACGGTCACGGCCGCGGCGGCCACGCCGACCATGAAAACGAAACTGGCCAGATAGAGCCCCCAGCTGACCTGATCGTTGAGATTGGTGACGATCATGCCGTTGACGATCTGCACGTACTCGCCATAGCCGTAGAGCATGATAAAAAAGGCCAGGAACAGCATCCAGGCCCAGAACAGGAGACCCCCGGTAAAGCCGGCACGCAGGAAATCGACAGCAAAATGATAAAAGCGTTTCACGAGATGCCCCTTTAGTCCATGAAGTAGAAAAACTTCGGATAGGTATTGAGGTCGGCGCGCAGACGGAAGACCTTCTTGGTCGCCAATATCTTGCGAACGTCGCTATCCGGGTCCAGCAGATTACCGAGCTTGCGCGCCCCCACCGGGCAGACCTCGACGCAGGCGGTCCAGCGACCCTTCCGGGGGCGCTGGACACAGAAGGTGCACTTCTCGACCACGCCCTTCATGCGCGGGCGGTTGCCCAGATAGTGGGTCTTGGGATTCATCTCCTCGGCCGGAAGATCAGGCTCCCCCCAGTTGAAACGCCGTGCCCAGTAAGGGCAGGCACCAATGCACATGCGACAGCCGATGCACCAGTTGTAATCGACGACAACGATGCCGTCGGGGTCCCGGTAGGTGGTTCTGACCGGACAGACCTTGACGCAGGGAGGCTTTTCACACTGCATGCACTGCATGGGAAAATAGAAGGCATCTTTCTCCGGGACCTTGTCGGCCTCGTAGTAGTTTTGGCCCTCCAGGACAACCCCCGCCGGTTTATAGGCATTGCCGCCGACCTGAATGCCATAGTCCTGTGGATAGCCACCACTATCCCTCTCCTTCTCAGAGAACTGACCCTTTTCCATGCGCAAAACACGGATCCATTCGATCTGCTGCTCTTTACCCCGTGATTGATTGTTCTCGGCGACACAGGCCTTGACACAACGCCGACAGCCGATGCATTTCTGGATATTGAGCGCATAACCAAACAGGACACCATCCATTGCCAGTGAGCCGTCTACCGTGACTTTTTTCCCGAACTCATCTGAATAACGTTTCTCGAGCCTGCCGATCGCATCTTCCTTCTCCTCATCCGTCATCAGGCGATAGTTTTTCTGGAAATGTTCAGCCCAGGTGACGTTCGCCGTAGCCTTGGCTGGCTTGGGATTGGACAGGAGCATCGCCGTACCGGAGAGAGAGGCCGCAGTGTAGGTTCCTGCCTTGCGCAGGAAATCACGACGGGAGGTACTGAGGCCGTTTGCTCCGTTTTTTTTGGTGTCTTGTTCCGACATAAATTCCCCCTGATCGATTGATAATCGAGTTAACGGAGCAGCTGAAAAGCTATTAACGGTAGAAATTGGGGAGGCACCAAAACGAGTTCCCGCCCGGTAATGTACCCAATCGATTCCGGATTGCTGCTGAATGCCAGCAACGAATACATCAGGTCTGATCGGAGTGCTTGTCAACGAGTGTCTGTATCATCTCTGCCTTCTCCTGATCAGACATCAACACATACTCCCTCTCCATCAGCTCATGCTCGCCAGCGAGGCTATCCTTGATGTAGTTGTCCTGCAGATCGGGCAGCGGGGCCGAATCAACAACAACCTTGGCCAGCCCTGCAGTACCCGTTATAGAGACAGCGCCAACGGCCACTTTCTTAAAAAATCCTCGCCTTGCAGTACAGGCCTCATCATCTTGTGTCGACCGTGGCTCCTGGACGATCTGTTCTGGTGATAGCCATTGCCGGATTGCAGCAACTGATCGCTTCAACATGCTCTAATCCTCCTTTCAGGCAATCCAGAATTCAGGATCTGTGCAGCCTGTCCCACTTGACCCCAACCTGTTTGAATTTTGTTGTTTGTCTTGATTCAGTTCAGTCCCGGAAAAAGCGGGGAACTGAGGTTCTCGGCACGTCTTCATTTAAGGAAGCTGGAATGACTGCCAGTGCAAAAATAGATCCCTACACACCAAGGCAAACTACATGCCATCATCTCGGTATTTTCTATATCCACCTGTTTTATATATTATTATCATTGCTACTTAGGTAGGTGCGTTACATGGCCCATTACATAAAACCTGACAAGTTGGCATGCGACAACTACTCAAATCAGCTATTTCATTGGTTTAAAAAAGAAATTACTTCTGCCAAATTGGCAAAATAGATTTTCGCTAGAGGAGGTGGGCGGTTTGCTCCTTCTACCCCAGAATAAGGGTAACCGTTCAGATCCCTGCGTTGGATCCACGCTGTAGGGCCGAATTCATTCGGCCAACAGCCATCATTACCATGGGAAACAAGGAGGTCACCCTGTCCTACAACGCATTACGCAGGGGGACATCCATGTACGGCAGACGCCGTTAGCGACCCTTGCGAGAGATGCATCTCGACACCCATAAATGTAAACTTATGTTGGCGCGAGCCCTCAGCTATTTGCTTCACATGATATCCATCTCCGGTTGATTCTTGTCAATTACACACCCTGAGTAATCCTGTAGCGTAAATCACCCAATAATAATAATGATATTGGCATTTTAACTTTGCCCACGCAGCGTCTACAGCGCTGCGAGATCTTACTTCCAAGCAGATTCTTTTTTCCGCTTGGAGAATAAGATCGAGGCGGTACGGCCCAGTACCTGGTCTTACCGGCAGTCCTTGATTATTACCTGAAAGCAGTATCTTTTTACGACCTCCTCTTGGAATCAAAGGGGCTGGGTAGATGGCTTTTGCATGTACGCTTCTTGCGGAAGGGCTGGCACAGGTAGTTTCAGCAGGCAGGTAATTGCCGCAATGATCGAATCAGTGCAGGGCTTCTATTCTTAGCCAGGGCGTTTCGGGAGGTTTTTATTCCACCTGGATCCTGCAGGTAGTCGTGCGTACTAGAGTGCAAGCTATTGTTTCGTAGAGCGAATGAAAAATTGCGTGGAATCCTTATTGTGATTTCCAAGATTTTTCATATCGCTATACGGGACCAGAGGTTGTGCTATGTGCGTGCGAATACTTGCAGGATCTAGGTTCCAGGATGAGGAGTAAGAATCATGGCTTGGGCTTTTCCACGTCTCTCCAGAAGAGACTTCCTAAAGACCTCCGGTTACGGAGGCGCCGCACTGACACTTTCCCCGCCACTCCTGCTGACAGGCTGCTCGTCGGAGGAGAAGCAGGTGGACAAGGAGGAGATCAGTTACACCATCTGTAACTTCTGTTCTTCACTGTGCAATGTTCGGGTTACCAGCCAGACGACAAACGGCTCCAAGCGTGTCGTAAAACTCGATGGCAATCCCAATTCGACGCTCAACCGCGGCAAGATGTGCGCGCGCGGTCAGGCTGGTCTGCGCCAGACTTACGACAGCGACCGTATCAAGACACCTTTGATCCGGGTCGAGGGGAGTAAACGGGGTGAGTACGCCTATCGCTCCGCAAGTTGGGAGGAGGCCTGGGACTACATCGCCCAAAGATCCAAGCAGGCGGCCATCCAACCCTGGGAGTGGACCATGGTCGGCGGCTGGACCTCCTGTGTCTTCTACATGAACTGGTCGGTCCCCTTCGCCCTGGCCAATGAGGTGCCGAATATCGTGGCCTCACCCATGCAGCACTGTGTCACCACCGGTCACCTGGGGACAGATGCGGTGACCGGCAATTTCAATATCCACGATGAGATCCTCCCCGACTACGACAATGCCAAATACATCCTGCTGATCGGCAACAACGCATCGATCGGTGCCGTCTCCACCTGCCGGGTGGTGCGTTTTGCTCAGGGCAAGAAGAACGGTGCCAAGGTGGTGGTGGTCGATCCACGTCTGTCGGAGACCGCTGCCAAGGCGGACGAGTGGATCAGTATACGCCCTGGAACCGACCTCGATTTCTGTCTCGCGCTACTGCATGAAATGTTGAATGACGGGCATTACGATGCCGCCTTTCTCAAGCGCCACACCAATATGCCGTTCCTGGTCTACAAGGATGAAAAAGGCCAGTGGCAGCTGGCCAAGGACAGTGAAGGACGGCCGATGGTCAAGGACGATGGCGGTAAACAGAAACTGACCGAGGCACTGGCGACCGGCGCACACGAACTGCCAAAGGTGGTCGATCTCACCGAGGCACCGATACGCGTACTTCCCGCCTATACCAATGACAACCGGCAGGATATCGACGGCTACGCCTTCTGCCCTGCACTGATGGTGCCGCAGGGAACCCGCGCCGACGATAGCGGCGGCCATGAGCTGATGACCGTCATGCAGGCGCAGATGGAAGAGATAAAGGGGTACACCCCGGAGTGGGCGGAAAAGACCACCGGGATCCCAGCCACGACCATTCGCCGCATCGCCCATGAGTTCGGCTCCACCCGCCCGGCGATCATCGATCCGGGCTGGCATGGTGCGCGCTACGGCAACGTGATGATGCTGCGCCGGGTGCAGGCAATGATTCAAGCCCTGAACGGTGGTATCGACCGGGAGGGAGGCTGGATCATGAGTGGTGAGTTTCACCACAAGGCGGCCAGACAGTGGCAGGCCAAGCAGTCTGGCGAAAACATGGACAACCAGCTTTCCAGCCTGGCGGGCCTGGATTTTGCCAACCTGGTGATTGGCGCACTTTCCAAGGGCGAGAACTTCTCCCACGGCCGCCCGGGCTTCGCCTGGGCCTACGCCCAGCAGCAGAAAGCAGCGGGGAAACCCTGGGTGGCACTGCCGGTGATGGCGGATGAGGGGCTGAAAGAGTCGGTGGAGGGGAAGCTCCACTGGAAAGGCGAACCCTACAAGACGCGCGCCCTGTTCATCAATGCCGCCAACCCGGTACGCCACTACTATCCCGACACCTATTGGAAAGAGATGCTGCAGCACGACGACATGGAGCTGGTGGTGCTGCTCGATGTGCTGCCCTCCGACACCACGCCTTACGCCGATGTCATCCTGCCCAACAGCACCTATCTCGAGCGTGACGAACCGACGCTCTACGGCAACGGTGTCAATCAGGATCAGGCGCTGACCACCCGTTATGCGGCCATCGATACCCTCTACGACACCCGGGAATCCCCCGATGTACTGATGAAGCTGACCGAGATCATCAGCGGTAATGTTGAGGGTTTCCTGAAGTACATGGAGGTATTGACAGGACTGCCGGCGGAACCGGTCAAGGCGGCCCTGGCCCGGAAACAGCAAGAGGGTGTGAAGAGCCCCTTCAGCGCGGCCTGCCGCGAGGTCTCATTCGCGGTCAAGGCAGAAGAGCTGGGTGTCACGCCGGGGGATATCGACCGGACGCTGCGTGAAGTCGGGGTCTACCACGAAGCGTCTTCGCCCGAGATCCTGAAACATGCGGCGATACCTGAAAAGATGCCGGCGGTTACGCCGAGCGGGCGCATCGAATTTTTCAGCGGCCTGTTCGACAGCCTGCGCGCCATGGGGGTGGAGGGCCCGGCCTTCAGTGTCCTGGCCACTTCCGTCCCCATCAGCTGCCGTAAAGATGTCGGGATGGAGGTGCCGCTGAACTACGACGAGTTCTATTTCACCTATGGCAAGACGCCCACCGTCTCCTACGGTTCCACCAACAGTAACAACCCGGTGCTGAATGCCATCAACCTCTTCAAGGCCGACATCTACCGCGGGGTCTGGATCCATCAGGATCGGGCGGAGAAGCTTGGTATCAAGAGTGGCGACTGGATTCGCCTGACCAATACCCTCTCCGGCCAGCAGCAGGATGGCCAGGCCTATGTCACCCGTATGGTGCATCGGGATGCCCTGTTTCTGCACTCCTCATTCGGGGTCGAAAATCCACAATTGACCCGCAGTTACGCCTATGGCGGCATCGCCACCAACAAGCTGATCCCGCACACGGTGGAACCCGTGGTAGCAGGCTTCAAGTCTCAGGAATTCACCATCAAGATCACTAAAATCAACCGTGCCAAAGGAGGTGTCGCATGACGCACTACGCCATGGTGATCGACCTCAACACCTGTGTCGGCTGCAACGCCTGTATGGCGGCCTGCGCGATGGAGAATCAAACCCCGATATGGGATAACAAGTGGCGCACCTATGTGCATGACAAGGAGATCGGCACCGGCGAGGATATCCACCGGCGCTTCTTTCCGCGCCTCTGTAACCACTGCAGTAATCCAGCCTGCATGAGCGTCTGCCCCAGCGGGGCCACCTACCAGCTGGAGAACGGCATCGTACAGGTGGATGAAGATCTCTGTCTGGGCTGCCGGGCCTGCGCCCTGGCCTGCCCCTATGACGCAAGATACGAGGTGACCTACGCCGACGTGAAGCAGGGCCGGGCGTTCTTCGGTGAAGAGGCCTATCGCCGCCGCCGGCCCAGTATGGACAAGTGCGATTTCTGCGCCGATCGGGTGGCGGTCGGTCAGAAGCCCGCCTGCGTGGAGACCTGTGTCGGATCCGCACGCCAGTTCGGCGACCTGGACAACCCGGACGATCCGGTGGCCAAGCTGGTGGACAGCGGCATGGCACGCCCGCTCCTGGCCTACCTGGGCACACAACCCAATGTCTATTACATCGATGACCTGAAGAGGAGGGGCTGATGGACGTCACGACCGGATTTTATACGCAGGATTTCTGGACCTGGTGGCTTGCCCTCTATCTCTATCTGGGCGGCTTGGGGGCGGCCACACTAACCACCACCTTTCTCACCGATATGTACATGAAGCCCCACCCACAGCTGGTGCTCTGGGGGGCCTTATCGGGCATTGCCATGCTCTCTCTTGGCTCTGCCATGCTGTTTTTTCACCTGCTCGATCACATGGCGGTGATCCATATTCTCAACCCGATGGTTTTGATCAATCAGCCCAATGCCTGGATCGCCTGGGGTACCCAGTTTATCGTCTGGATGATGGTGTGGGGGTTTCTCTATGCGCTCCCTTATATGATGGACTCAGAGTTTTTCGGCCGTATTCCCATCGTAAAAAATATCCTCGCCTGGCGTCTGGTGCAGAAGATCGGCCGCACCTGCGGCAGGCACTGCCGGCTCTGCGGCTGGCTGGCCACCATCAACGGTATCGGCACGGTCATCTATACCGGCCTGCTGCTGCAGTCTTTCCCGGCAGTGGCCTTGTGGCACAATCCCGGCGTCCCCCTGCTGTTTACCGTATCGGCCTTCTCCACTGCCATGGCCTTCCTGCTGCTGGTGCTGAACCTGGCCATCAAGAACCGGGAGGAGGACCGTCCCCTGCGCCTCTTCTACGAGCGCACGGACCTGATACTGATTGCCGTTGAGCTGGTTATCCTGTTCTCCTTCTTCTTCTATCTGCAGCGGGGCTCTCAGTCAGCGGCGGTATCGGCGCAGCTGCTGTGGAACAACTGGGGGTGGCTGATCGGCTTCATCGGATTTGGCCTGCTGGTGCCCTTCTTTCTGGAGCTGAAGGGGGTGATCAAAGGTTGGAACTCACCCGCCCCGATCATGCTGGCGTCGGTGCTGGTGCTGATGGGCGGCTATCTGCTGCGGCACTACTTCATGTATGCCGGTGTCTACGCCAGGCCCTGGTGACCATGTCTTCGCAGATGCTGCAGCTGCTGGCCATGCTGCTGGGGATGCCGGAGAGGGATTCACTGCCGATCCTGCAGGAGATGCTCCCCGGCCATGACTGGCTGGGGCCGGCCGTCGATGAGCTGGAACAGACACCGCTGGAGCAGTGGCAGGCGGAGCACACCCGGCTGTTCATCAACGGCTACCCCAAGACTCCCTGTGCACCGTTCGAGTCGATCTATCGTCACGAGCAGATGGACGGACCGGCCTGCGACGAGCTGAAAAGACTCTACAACCGTGCCGGGGTCTCCCCGACCGACGATCTTCCGGCGGACTATCTGGGCACCATGCTGGCGTTCGCGGCCTGGTTGCTGGAGCGAGGGACACCGGAAGCGGCGCTGCAGCTTCGAGAGTTGCAGCAGAAGCATCTGGTCAGCTGGCTGCCGGAGTTCAGTGAGCGACTCACCCGGATCGCCCGTCTCCGGCTCTATCGGAGCATGGGGGAAAAACTGCATCAATGGATACCCGAATGCCCGTGACCGGCACTCACTGGTCTTCCGTGCCCGCCGCATTACAGGATGACGAGGCCCTGCTGGCGGCCGTCGTGGAGGAGCATCGCCTGCTCTACGAGCAGTGTTTCCGGGATGATCTGGAGGTAAACCACCAGCTCCCGGTCATGACGCACGCATTTCGCCGTCAGG
>JAUUYI010000283.1 GCA_030590525.1 Sedimenticola sp.
ATGTTGTGAAATTCATAATCAGTGCTGAATTACTGGCTTCTTTGCAGCAGGAGCGGATCTGTTCGCATCGAGTGAAGATGACGGCTAGGTGTTGATTTCGGCCATCCATCCGATCAATGCGGAACTTCCGTTTAGGGCACAAGGCAGCCACTGACTAACCCTCAATCCCCCCAGAAATCCCTAAACCGATCCGGCGCCAGCTCGGTATACCTCACCGTATGCTGGATATTCTTGTGCCCCAGGTAGTGCTGAATCGCCCGGGTGTCATGCCCATCGTTCGCCAGCTTGAAGCCGCAGGCATGACGCAGCATGTGGGGGTGGGCCGGGAAGCCGAGGCCGGCCTCTCGCCCTGCCCTGGCGATCAGCTTGCGAACCGCTGAGTCTGTCATTGGCCCCTTCCGCTCAGTGACGAATACATACTGGGTCGCCGGGTAGTCCCGCTTCAGCCGGCGCAGCGCTCGGATCTCCGTGCCACCCAGGGGTTGGGTGCTGGGGGTGCCGTTCTTCCTTCTATTGATATGGATGATCCCTGCATCGAGGTCCACCTGGTCCCAGCGCAGGGCGATCAGCTCCGAGACCCGCAGGCCGTGGCGGTGTAACCGTTCACTCCCCCTGCCGTTTTGAACCCCTCACCCTAACCCTCTCCCTGAGGGAGAGGGGATTTGAGGAGGGGGGACTGAACGGTTACGTGGCGGTAGGTGTCGAGGATCAGCGTCTTGTCACGGTTGCCATGCCGGCCCAGCTTGCCGGCGGCGGATAACAATTTATCCACTTCACCGGGTGTCAGATGCTCCCGGCTGCGGACATCGGCGTTTCTTGGCTTCCGGGGTGGCGTCGGTTTTGACGACTGTCCCGAAAATGATGGTTGGCGCAGTTCGACTACCTTGCTCATAGCCCCCGTTCCTCCTGAGGTCGAGTGTAGCAACTGTCCCGAAAAGGGTCATTTTCGGGTAAATATTTCGTGCAGGATCTCCAGCTACGGATTGACACCAAGAATGTGGCCAGTCAGATCTTCTTCCACATGATGGCCCAATACCCGTGTGTACGCCTCGGCCACTGTTTTATTCCTCAAGTTTCGGAGTTCAGATGATATAGAAGGCTGAATCAGGCCATCCCTTCTTCCTCAGGGAGAAGGATAGGCCACTATCGGCATCCTGCCTTTCGTGGCATTTGTCCATTCATGGACGGCAGATGAGGGGATTCGATAAATCGCTTGTTCCCAGATCAATTGGATAGATTACCATTGTAGGGCCGAATTCATTCGGCCGATTCGGTGGTCGAATAAATTCGACCCTACATTTATGCTGACAGCAATGAACTCCGAAACTTGGGTTATTCGTGAATGCATACTGTTTTCTGAATACCTGAGCGGCGCTATGTTGCGTATAATCCACCACCCATTCAACTTCATCACGGAAATTTTCGATCATGCCCAGCCAGCCGAGTAACGACCTGGAAACCTTTGAAAATCCGGAACCGTCACGAGATTACACCATCCGCATCCGAGTCCCGGAGTTTACCTGCCTCTGCCCCAAGACCGGCCAGCCGGATTTCGCAGAGATGACCATCGAATATATTGCCGACCAGCTCTGCGTCGAACTCAAGGCACTGAAGAACTACATCTGGTATTTCCGTAACGAGGGGGCATTCCACGAGGCGGTGACCAACCGGATACTGGGTGATCTGATGGCCGCCATCGCCCCGCGCTTCATGCGGCTGACCGCTGATTTCAACGTCCGCGGCGGCATCTATACTACGGTGGTGGCAGAGTACCGGGCCGAGGGCTGGCAGCCGCCGATCCCAGTCAATCTGCCCTGAGAGGCTCGCGAACAGGCTTCCACGAATCGAAACCTGTTCGCGACGGGTATATCGTTACTGCAGATGCCGACGACCGTGGGGCGGTAGCGGCTGTCTGATCAGTTCAGCTTACCCAGCAATTCCCGGATCTGCTGGCTGGTAACGCTATCATCCGGTCTTTCTTTGAGTATCCGCTGCAACAGCGCTCGAGCCTCCTGATTCCTGCCGGCTTTATGCAGCGCATACCCTACGTGGTAGCCGATCTCGGGGTTATCCGGTGCAAACACCAATGCTTCCTGAAGAATCGGTAAACCTTTGTCATAGGAGCCCTTGTTCACCAGTATCCAGCCATAGGTATCCACTACCTCCGGACGCCCCGGCTGCAGGCGATAGGCGGACTCAGCCAATTGTTCTGCCCGCTTGTCCCCTTTTTCCTGGTAGAGCCAGGCCAGGTTATTCAGCACCATCACATTATCAGGGGTCGCCTTAAGGACCTCTTCATACTGGAGGATTGCTTCGTCGTTGCGTTTCAAGGACTGCAGCATGCTGGCATAGACAGTCCGTGTGGCCACGTCACCTGGATTCGCCTTCAACCAGTCGTTGAGTCGTTGCATACCTTCATCGACCTTTCCCCGGGTGGCATCGATCCTGGCTAACTGTATCGCCATTGCTGCCGTTGGCTCTATCTCATAACCCTGCTTGAGGACTTTGCTCGCCTTATCATTCTCTCCCATCGCGACCAGTGCAGCACCTTCAAGGAAATATCCCTTGTTGCTCTTCGGAACGCGCTTCTGCACCAATTTTGCAGTCTTCAACGCCGCATCGTTATTACCTTCCTGAAGGTCAATGGTAGCGAGCATCAGAAGTGCCGGGGTATATTCGGGATTGATCTGTAGCACCTGCTCCAGGCTCTCTCTGGCTCCCCTCTTATCCTGTATCGACATCCTGGCTCGCGCCAATAGACTCAGGTTGGCTGGGCTGGCGTTGAGATTGACCATGCGTTCAAAGGTCCGCACCGCACTACTGGACTCGCCAGTTGCAAGCTGGGCAGCTCCCAGGATTCGAAGTACCAACTCTTGTTCGGGGAAATTGGATGCAAGTTCGTTCGCAACACGCAGTGCCTTGAGTTTCTCTCCATCCTTGAGCAAGGCCTGCGCCATCAGCAGCCCCGCTTTGCTCGAATCGGGGTTCGCCGTCTGCGCCTTTTCCAACCACTGGTACATGGCAGGATGATCGCCCTGCTGTTCGGAAATCATGGCCATAGCGATCAGAGCATTGAGATTCTTTGGATCCTGCTTCAGTGCCTTTTCCAGATAGCCCCGTGCACTCTCCATCTTTTTTTCGACAATTTCCATTCGTGCCAGATTGATGGCAGCGGTAACGAACCCGGGGTCAAGTTGCAGTGCTTTCTCAAACCGTTCCCTGGCTTTTTCCGGCTCCCCCGCGGATTGATAGGCGAGGCCGGTGAGATTGAAGGCAATCGGATTGTCTGGCATCCGCTGTTCCAGAGACTGTGCGGCCTTTATCGCCTGTTCAGTCTCCCCCTTCCGCAGATAGGAGAGCACCAGTAACACATCGGCCTGTATCAGATCCTGATCCAGCTCGACTGCGGAGCGGGCTTCGCTGATCGCCCCGCTGGTGTCACCTTTGGCCAGGAGCCCCAGTGCCAGCTGGGTTCTCAAAGAGGCCAGGTCGGGTGCCAGTTCTACAGCCTTG
>JAUUYI010000130.1 GCA_030590525.1 Sedimenticola sp.
TACCCGGCGATCATTTCTGCGCAACTCCGGCCTGATGGCGGGTGGGGCCGTGCTTTCCGCCGGCTTTGCGCCCGGCATGATGAGAAAAGCGGAGGCGAAGACAACGGAGAAGGGCAGTACTCAACAGATCAAGACAATATGCACTCACTGCTCGGTCGGCTGTGGCATCCTTGCCGAGGTCAAAAACGGCGTCTGGACGGGGCAGGAACCCGCCTTTGATCATCCCTTCAACCGTGGCGGTCACTGCGCCAAGGGTGCAGCCGTTCGTGAACACGGTCACGGTGAGCGTCGTTTGAAATACCCCACCAAACTGGTCGATGGCAAATGGAAACGTCTCTCCTGGGATGAGGCGATCAATGAGATCGGCGACAAACTGCTGGAGATTCGTGAGGCCTCCGGCCCCGACTCGGTCTACTGGTTGGGTTCTGCCAAGTTCAATAACGAACAGGCTTACATGTTCCGTAAGCTGGCCGCGCTGTGGGGCACCAACAATGTGGATCACCAGGCCCGTATCTGCCACTCCACCACCGTGGCCGGGGTAGCCAACACCTGGGGTTATGGTGCCATGACCAACTCCTACAACGACATCCACAACTCTAAGGCGATACTGCTGATTGGCAGCAACCCGGCTGAGGCGCATCCGGTGGCGTTGCAGCATATCTTCAAGGCGAAGGAGGAGAACAACGCGCCGATCATCGTCATCGATCCCCGTTTCACCCGGACCGCCGCGCATGCCGACCATTTCCTGCGTATCCGCCCGGGAAGCGATATAGCGATTATCTGGGGCATGCTCTGGCATATCTTCGAGCACGGCTGGGAAGACACCGCATTTATTCGTCAGCGTGTATACGGTCTTGATGAGGTGAGAAAGGAAGTGGCGAAGTGGACGCCGGATGAGGTCGAAAGGGTCTCGGGCGTGCCGGAAAACCAGGTATATGCCGCCGCCAAGGCGATGGCGGACAATCGGCCGGGAACCTTTATCTGGTGCATGGGTGGTACCCAGCATACGATCGGTAATAACAACACCCGTGCCTATTGTACCTTTCAGCTGGTGCTGGGGAATATGGGTGTCTCCGGCGGGGGTACCAATATCTTCAGGGGCCATGACAACGTGCAGGGCGCTACCGACTTCTGTGTGCTCTCCCACTCGCTGCCGGGCTATTACGGCCTCTCCAACGGGGCATGGAAGCACTGGTCCAAGGTCTGGGGCCTCGATTACGAGTGGCTCAAGGGACGCTTTGACTCCGGCAGCTATGAGCAGTCAAAGGGGAAAGATGTCAGCCCGATGAACACCAAGGGTATCCCGGTCTCCCGTTGGATCGACGGTGTGCTGGAGACGAAGGAAAACATTGCACAGAAGGATAATGTTCGTGCCATGTTGTTCTGGGGGCATGCGCCAAACAGTCAGACCCGTGGCAAAGAGATGAAGACGGCCATGGAAAAGCTGGAGATGATGGTGATTATCGATCCCTATCCCACGGCTTCCGCAGTGATGTCGGATCGGACCGACGGTGTCTACCTGTTACCGGCGTCTACCCAGTTTGAGACCTATGGCTCGGTAACGGCCTCCAATCGCTCTCTGCAGTGGCGCGACAGGGTGATAGAACCGATGTTTGAATCCCTTCCCGATCAAACCATCATGTATAAACTGGTGAAGAAACTCGGGTTTGCCGACCAGCTCTTTAAGAATATCAAAATCAACGGTGAAGAACCGCTGATCGAGGATATAACCCGCGAGTTCAACAAGGGTATGTGGACCATCGGTTACACCGGGCAGAGTCCCGAGCGGCTGAAGAAGCAGCAGCAGAACTGGGGTACCTTCGATTTTACCAGTCTGCTGGCGGAGGGTGGCGCCTGTGACGGTGAGTATTATGGTCTCCCCTGGCCCTGCTGGGGCACATCGAAGATGGCGCACCCGGGAACCCCCAATCTCTACGACAACAGTAAGCCTGTGGCTGAAGGCGGTTTGACCTTCCGTGCCCGCTTCGGGGTGGAGCGCAACGGTGTCAGCCTGCTGGCCGACGGTGCCTATTCAAAGGGCTCTGAGATCAGGGACGGTTATCCTGAGTTTACCGACAAACTGCTTAAGAAAATGGGCTGGTGGAATGATCTGACCCCGGAAGAGCAGGCGTTGGCGGAAGGAAAGAACTGGAAGACGGATCTCTCCGGCGGTATCCAGCGGGTGGCTATTAAGCACGGTTGCGCGCCGTTCGGCAACGCCAAGGCGCGCACTGTGGTCTGGACATTTCCAGACCCGGTGCCTATCCACAGAGAACCGCTCTACACCAGTCGCCGCGACTTGGTCGAGAAGTACCCTACCTACGAAGACCGCAAATCGTTCTACCGTTTGCCGACCCGTTACAGTTCGATTCAGGCAAAGGATTACTCGAAAGAGTATCCCATCATCCTGACGACCGGCCGTCTGGTGGAATATGAAGGTGGTGGTGACGAGACCCGTTCCAACCCCTGGCTGGCGGAGCTGCAGCAGGAGATGTTCGTCGAAATCCATCCCCGGGATGCGAATAATGCCGGAGTAAAAGAGGGTGATGATGTCTGGGTGGAAGGTGCGGAAGGCGCCCGACTAAAGGTGAAGGCGATGGTTACACGCCGTGTCGCGTCGGGTGTTGCATTCATGCCGTTCCACTTTGCCGGTCATTTCGAGGGCAAGGACCTGCGGGACAAATACCCGGAGGGGGCGGATCCCTTTGTGCTGGGCGAGGCCTGTAATACCGCAATGACATACGGCTACGACTCGGTTACTCAGATGCAGGAATCCAAGTGCAGCTTGTGCCGGATCAGCAAGGCATAACACGAGAGGATGATAAAATGGCCCGGATGAAATTCTATTGTGACGTCGAACGCTGCATCGAGTGCAACGGTTGTGTTACTGCCTGTAAGAACGAAAACGAGGTCCCCTGGGGCGTAAACCGCCGAAGGGTAGTGACCATCAAGGATGGTGAACCCGGGGAACGTTCTCTCTCGGTGGCCTGTATGCACTGTTCGGACGCCCCCTGTGCGGCAGTCTGCCCGGTAGACTGTTTCTATACAACGGATGATGGTGTGGTGCTGCACGACAAGGATATCTGTATCGGTTGCGGCTACTGCTTCTACGCCTGTCCGTTCGGGGCACCCCAGTTCCCTGAGGATGGGGCCTTTGCCTCCCGTGGCAAAATGGATAAATGTACCTTTTGTGCCGGAGGACCGGAGCAGGACAATAGCGCGGAAGAGCAGAGGAAGTATGGTTCCAATCGCCTGGCGGAAGGCAAACTGCCGTTGTGTGCCGAGATGTGTGCCACCAAGGCGCTGCTCGCCGGTGATGCGAATATCATCTCCACGATCTACCGCACGCGGGTCGTCAACCGTGGTGCCAGTGTACTGAGCCGGGGTGTCTCTTACCAGAATGCCGAGTTGCGGGCGGCACGCGGGGTTAAAGGAAAGAGCAGCCTTAACGACTGATGCGCGCCTTCCAGCTGATGGCTTCTCGCCATGCTGATATGTGCCCTGTATACGAGGGACAGGGCGGATACCGGGGTTATATCTGAGGCCACTTTTACCATTGCACCGTCGGTGGACGGTGTAATGGGTCTTTCTGGGAGACACTTCTCGATGACAGGGTTTTTTTCTCCTCCCCCGTTAAAGGGTATTTTGTCACTGCTGCTGGTGATGCTGCTGCTGCCCGCTTTCCCCTCGTTCGGCGCAACGGCTGACCTGGAACAATCGGTGCAGCCGATCCAGATCCCCAATCCGGCCTCGGATCTCTGGCGGGAGGTTCGCCAGAGAGACGCCGCTATGACTGGGTCCACACAGGCTCTGGGTGTGGATGGCGGGGTTCTGATCAACCCCACGGGTGAAAAATGGCGACAGTTCCGGATGCAGCAGTTGCTACCCTATGGCGGTTACGCACTCGGGGCCGTTGTGTTGATCCTCCTGCTGTTCTACACCCTGCGTGGCAGGGTTCCGATTAAAGCGGGTATGAGTGACAAGAAGCTGTTTCGCTACAGTGTTTACGAGCGCATGATTCACTGGTTCATGGCCCTTATTTTTCTGTTCCTGGCATTCAGCGGTCTGATCCTGCTTTTCGGACGGTCGCTCCTGCTGCCACTGATGGGACCGGCGCTGTTTTCGCTGCTGGCTTCGGCAAGCAAGGAGGGTCACAATCTGTTTGGTCCCCTGTTTGCGCTGGCCCTGGTATTGATCTTTTTCCGCTTTGTGCGGCGCAACATCTATCAGAAGGGCGATCTCACCTGGTTATTGAGAGGTGGAGGAGTCATAGGCAAGAAGCATGTGCCTTCGAACTTTTTCAACATGGGTGAAAAGAGCCTGTTCTGGTTACTGGTGTTTGTCGGTGGGGCAATTGCGGCGTCGGGCTTTTTCCTGCTGTTTCCCGTTTTCGGGCAGGGTCGGGTGGTGATGGAACTCTCCCATGTGGTCCATGGTATTGGCGCACTGCTGATGCTCAGTGTGATTATTGGTCACATCTATATCGGCACCATTGGTATGGAAGGTGCCATCGAAGGGATGAAAAGCGGATATTGCGATCTGAACTGGGCGCGGGAGCACCACGACTGGTGGGCCGAGAAGTGCGAGCAGCGAGGTGAAGTCCTTGACCGCGACCAGCCGATCTCAGCCCGGGGTGCTGACGCTTTGGGGACCCCTTCCGGGCAAATGAGCGAGGAGGCTGGAAAATGATCGGTGAACTGATTGATGGCCCCCTCTGGTATATCGCATCCGGTACATTTCTGCTGGGTGTCGTATGGCGACTATTTTCGATCCTGCGGGTAGGTGTGGCGCAGGATTTTGCACCGCCGAAGGGGAATGGGCCTGCAGGTGCGGTACGCACGGTATTCAGCCGTTTTCTACCGCGGCACCCGGTTGTCACACGCGGCAGGCTCCAGCTCATCGCGGGATATATGTTCCATCTGGGGTTGTTTGCACTGCTCTTCTTTGCCCGGCCCCATGTCGATTTCATTGCCGAGCGCATTACCGGGACCGAATGGGCAGTGCTGCCACACTGGGGTTTCATCATTGCCTCGGAGATCGCCTTTGCCGGACTGATAATGCTCTGGCTTCATCGCCTGTTACACCCGGTTACACGGCTGCTCTCCAGCGCCGATGATTACATTGGAACGGTGCTGGTATTCCTGGTCATGCTGACCGGCTGCCTGGCTTTGGCACAGTCGTTCGAACCTCTGCGCCTGCTCCATCTGTTCCTGGCGGAGCTGTTGTTGATCTATTTTCCTTTCAGTAACCTGATGCACGCCTTCACCTTTATCATCAGCCGCGGTTACACCGGGGCAACCATGGCGCGCAAAGGCGTGAATGCGTGAAGTGGGGAAATCGTTATGAACGAGTTTTTTGAAAGGGGGCGAGCGGAACTCAGCAAGCAGATCGATGCCAGGGTCTCTTCCTATTTTTCCAGCTGCATTCACTGCGGCCTGTGTGCCGAAGCCTGTCAGTTCTACGTTACCACCGGTGACCCCCGCTACACCCCCATCTACAAACTGGAGCCGATGAAGAAGCTTTGGCGCCAGGAGCACACGTTCTGGGGAAAATTGGCTAAGTCGTTTGGACTCTCGAAACCCCTGACCGAGAAAGACTTTGCCGACTGGGAAGATCTGGTCTACGACAGTTGTAACATGTGCGGACGCTGTTCCATGGTCTGCCCGGTGGGTAACGATATTGCCTACATGGTTCGCAAGGAGCGCGAGGGCTTCTCAAAGGCGGGATATGCGCCCGAAGGAATGAAGGAGGCTACCAAGCGGACTCTCAATCTCGGTAGTCCGATGGGCGTCAGCCTGAAGACCATCAAGGCCTCACTGGTCCATGTCGAAAAGGCGACCGGGCTGACGATCCCCATGGACCGGCCGGGGGTGGATTACATGACCCTGTTCTCCTCCATGGAGGTAGTCAATTTTCCCGAGTATATCGAAAGCATCGCGCGCATCTTCGATGCTGCCGGTATCTCCTGGACTATCAGTAGCGAGGCCTTCGAGGCGACCAATGCCGGTATCCAGATCGGCAGCAGCGAGGCCGCCTCGGAGATCGTCGGCCGTGTTGTAACCGCAGCAGAGAAGCTGGGCGTCAAGTATGTCGTCAGTCCGGAGTGTGGTCACGCCTATACCTCTATCCGCTGGGAGGGACCCAATCTCATCGGCCGGCCTTACAAGTTCGAGGTGGTCCATATCCTGGAACTGCTGGGTCAGCTGCAACAGGAGGGAAGACTGAAGCTGGTGGGTCAGACCGATACGCCTATGACCCTTCACGATCCCTGCCAGCTGGTGCGGCGTGGCGGCGTGATCAATCCACCCCGGAATCTGCTGCACCAGGTAGCCAGCGGGTTTGTGGAGATGAAGGAGCATGGCACTATGAACTGGTGCTGCGGTGGTGGGGGAGGGGTGAGTGCCATCGAGCGGGCAGAGCCGTTGCGGCTCAAGGCGTTCGGGTGTAAGAAAAAACAGATCGATGAAGTGGGAGTGAA
>JAUUYI010000189.1 GCA_030590525.1 Sedimenticola sp.
GGCCTGCCGCAGATGTTCGTCGCTGCCCTGGAAGAAGTCGATGTCGGTAAGTACCGACAGACAGGTGGCTCCGCCCCTTTGATAACTCCTGGCGATGGCGGCGGGCTGGAACTCTTCCCGTATCACCCCCTTGCTGGGGGAGGCCTTTTTGATCTCGGCGATGACGGCGGCTCTGCCGCGATCGATGTTGGCTGCAATGGCATCCGCAAATCCCCGGACAGGGTCCGCATTTGCCAGGCGCGCCTTAATCTTACTCAGAGGGGTGCTCTCTGCCCGTGCTAAAATCTCCTCCTGCTTGCGCCGGATGATCTTCTTCAGTATGTCGGGAGTGTCGTTCATGTTTCGTTCTCTTTCCCTGGGAGCTGACTGGGCAACATTTTACACGCTTCCCGGCGACTTGTTCATTTCCAGGCATAGAGGGTCTGCAACCAATGTTTTCTTTTTTTGTAACTATTCAGCTCCTCCCATGGTCGTCACTGATATCGGCTGTTTCTTCCGAAAAACGCCGTGAATACGCCCAGGGTCGCTCCCGGCATCTGCCGTACATGGACGTACAAATGCCGCGAGTACAGGATGTACAGGAGCGGCCTGCCTCCCGCAACACTTGTACATCCTTGTACGGCGTAGGCTTGACGGCGGCGTCCCTGCCGCCGACATTTTCTCCAGAAACAGCCGATATCAGTGACTGAGTGCCAAATTCCAAAGCATGCTGATAGTTACGTTTTCTCTTTAGTCGGATTCTATTCATGAGCCGTTACCGCCCCCCGCAACCCCGAAGTTCCCCGTACATCACCCGCCAGGGGTATGAAGCACTGGAGCGCGAGTCCCGGGAACTCTGGGTGCGCCGGCGGTGGGTGGTGCAGGCCCTGTCGGAGGCGGCGGCAGAGGGGGACCGCTCGGAGAATGCGGAGTATATCTATCGAAAGAAAGAGTTGCGGGAGATCGATCGGCGTATCCGCTACCTGCAGAAAAGGCTGCCCGATCTCAAAGTGGTGGATGAGGCACCGGTGGATCAGATGCGCATTTTCTTCGGTGCCCGGGTGCTGCTGGAGAACGAGGCGGGCGAGGAGGTCTGTTATCGGATCGTCGGGCCGGATGAGTTCGATCCCGGGCAGGGATGGATCAGCATGGATTCACCTCTTGCCAGGGCCCTGCTCAAGCGCGCCGTCGACGACGAGGTGCGGGTTACTCTCCCGGCAGGCGAGACCAGTTACCTGGTGCTGGAGATCAGCTACCGATAGAAAGAATGTCGGGCACAAAAACCGTGCCCGACCTACGATGGTTGCAGTATGTTCACGTACCTCACAGGCTATCCAGCGGCAGATAGAAGAAGATAAATCGCCCGCTTTCGATATCCACCTTCAGTTTTGCATCTCGATAGAGGGCGTAGTCGACATAACCGGGAACCGGGCTATTGGCATGGCATTCGTCTACATGCTGTGGAGAGCTGAAGTCCCGGTCCCGGTCATACCAGGAGAGCAGCATGTACTCTCCCAGCCGTTCATCTGCCAGCGCATTGGCGATCTCCATCGCCTGGCGGTAGTCGCCGGCAGGTGGCGTGGGTTCCAGTTCGATGATGGTAACGCCGGTGTAATCCGCCGCCTGGGGGATGTCACAGGCGGAACCGGTGGTTTTTTCCTGGTTTTTCATCGGCTCAATCGAAGCTCTGGGTCAATATCACCAGCCGGTCCAATCGGCTGCGGGCTTCACCACTGGCAATTGCCTGGCGTGCCTGCTCTACCCCCTCGGCCAGGGTGTTGGCCAACCCTGCAGTATAGATGGCGGCACCGGCATTGAGGGTAACGATGTCCCGGGCCGGCCCCGGGCTGTCCTCCAGCACCGAGCGGATGATATCCAGGCTGTCTGCGGCGTCGCTGGCCCTGATGGTATCGAGGGGGCTGCGCCGAATGCCGAACTCCTCCGGCTGGATGCTGTAGCGGCGCACCCGGCCATCCTTCAGTTCCGCCACTTCGGTCTTGTCGCCCATGCTGATTTCATCCAGCCCGTCCCGGGAGTGGACCACCATCACATGGCGGCTGCCCAGCTTCTGCAGTACGTTGGCAATAGGATCGAGCAGTGCCTCGCTGAACACCCCGAGCAGCTGATTAGGGACGCCGGCCGGGTTGGTCAGCGGGCCGAGGATATTGAAGATGGTGCGGGTGCCCATCTCCCGGCGCGGGCCGATGGCGTGTTTCATGGCGCTATGGTGGCCCGGGGCGAACATGAAGCCGACCCCCACTTCCCGTACACAGCGTTCGACCTGCTCCGGCGTCAGGTCGAGCCGGATGCCGGCCGCCTCCAGGGCATCGGCGCTGCCCGATTTACTGGAGACCGAGCGGTTGCCGTGTTTGGCGACGTGGCAGCCAGCGGCGGCGGCCACGAACATACTGGCGGTGGAGACGTTGAAGGTGCCCGACGCATCGCCCCCGGTGCCGACGATGTCCACGGTGTGCTCCAGGCCGCTGATATCGACACCGGTGGCCAGCCGCCGCATGACCTCCGCCGCCGCCGCGATCTCGGACACCGCCTCCCCCTTCATCCGCAGCCCGATCAGAAACCCGCCGATCTGGGCGGGGGTGGCGCCGCCGGTCATGATGCGCTGCATCACTTCGGTCATCTCTTCGCCGCTCAGGTCCTTGTGGGTGACCACCCGGTCTATTGCTTGTGACATCTCCATGGTTGTTTCATCTCTCCTCAATAAAGTTTTTCAGCAGGTCGTGTCCGTGTTCGGTGAGAATCGATTCGGGGTGATATTGTACCCCTTGGACATCCAGTTCACGGTGCCGAATTCCCATAATCTCATCCTGGGAGCCATCCGGCTTGCAAGTCCACGCCGTAATCTCCAGACACTCCGGCAGGGTCTCCTTGTCGATGACCAGAGAGTGATATCGGGTGGCTTGATAAGGGTTGGCCAGCCCGCTGAAGAGGCCCTGGTCGGCGTGGTATATCGGGGAGGTCTTGCCGTGCATCACTTCCCGGGCACGGACGATACGTCCCCCAAAGGCCTCGCCGATGGATTGGTGCCCCAGGCAGACGCCGAGAATGGGGATGCGGCCGGCGAAAGCCCGGATGGCCTCTACCGATATGCCCGCTTCCTTCGGAGTGCAGGGACCGGGGGAGATGACGATCTGGTCCGGCTGCAGTCGCTCGATCTGCTCCAGGGTGATCTCGTCGTTGCGGGACACCCGGACCTCCGCCCCCAGCTCACCGAAGTATTGCACCAGGTTATAGGTGAACGAATCGTAGTTATCGATCATCAACAGCATATTGCTTGCATCTCATTGTTCTATAAAGGCTTACTTGATGGCTGTGAACTTTAAACCCCACTATTTCAATAGATGCCCCTGCAAGGTGGGATTGTAGGCAAAAGTAGCATATTCTCACCTAAATCGGCTTCGACATAAACTGTTGTTTTATGGACTCTGATTTTGCGAAAGGTGTAAGAGCGGGCTTGCCCTGCCCTTTACCCACAAGTCGGGATTAAAAAGAAAGCAGCACGTAGGTGCTTGTTTTTATTGAAAGCAAGAGCAGCAGACCGCTACTACCTGCTGTCTCTAACCCATTGTTTTATATGTAAGTAAAAATTTGTGGGTAAAGGGCAGGGCAAGCCTGCTCCTACACCTTAGTTCCGGCTCTGCTGGGTTAGGTATTAATCAGTCGCTGGGAGATCGACGCATTCTCTACGTCGGACATCGCAATAGTGTGTTGCAGCCGACGGCGTTATCAGCTAAGAATTAGGCATTGAATATCGTAAAGGTTTACGGGAACTATGCTGCACCGACACCTCAATCATCAGCGTTTCACTCTCGCCGCCATCGATGACGTGATTTCTCGTGGCCGCTGGCGGGATTGGGCTGACCTGCGCCGTGCGGCCCTCCGGGATCGGTCGTTATTGGACAAGGTGGAACGTGTCTGTCGCCCTTACGTTTCTGATCCCTACGCTCAACGCTATCACTTCTGGATGCACTATGTCGAAGAACACCGTGCCGCTTCCTGATTGGGAGCTTGTCCTGTCGTCTGCCGCCCGCCTGCAGCGAATTCTGCCGGATGCCGTGTTGGTAGGCGGGACGGCATCGGCTATTTATGCTGAACATCGGTTTTCCCGTGATGCGGACCATGTGCTGACAGATCTGCGCTCGCGATTTGATGGGGTGCTCGCCCAACTCGAATCGGTGGCCGGCTGGAAAACCGCCCGTGTTCAACGCCCGGTACAGATTCTCGGAAGCCTTGACGGTATTGAAACCGGTGTGCGGCAATTAATCCGTGAGGAACCATTGGAAACAATGGTTTTAAACTACCATGGTGAGCACCTTACAGTGCCGACTGAGGGCGAGATCATGCGCATCAAAGGTGTGCTGATTCTCAAGCGTAATACCACGCGGGATTATCTCGACTTCATAGCACTTGCTGATCACATGGGCGACGAACATGCCGCACAGGCACTTCAGTCGTTCGACAAACTCTATCAGCAGGAAAACGGAGAATCCCCGCTGCAACAACTGCAAGTGCAACTCGCCAATGCAGTGCCCTACGATTTAGAAGATACGGAACTATCTGAATACAAGAACCTTGCCCCACGGTGGCACGACTGGAACAGTGTGAAAGCAGCATGTGCGCATATCTCGACTGTCATCTTTGATCGAGTTTGTGACCTTGGAGATTACGGGGTCGGTGACAAGTGATCCTGATTTTTTACTTCCCGTGAATGACAGCTATCGGCCAGGAACAGCCAGTCGCAACCGAATAGTCAAAGACGGGAACTTAGCTGGAAGCGGACTTTAGTATACTGGTAATAGTCGAGCAATAAGCAGGGAAAATATTTATTCTAGTCCTGATAACAACCTGCCTTTATGCAATCGGTAAGAATTGTTACCGTTTCCAGCAAAGCCGCTTCCCTGAGCATCGACAAGAGAACTGCAACTGCTTTATCCAAAGTTTCATCTTTACCTA
>JAUUYI010000075.1 GCA_030590525.1 Sedimenticola sp.
CTTTTTGCCCGTCTTCTTTGTTGCGTAAACAGTTGAGTAGTTCGACTACACGCCTGTTTACGCGCCTCGAAGACGAACAAAAATCCGGCGCCATCTGCACAACTTATTTCATTCACGTTCCTAAGGGATCGCGGTGAAGCTTGGGCCGACGGGTAGCTCCCTGATCCAGGGCTGGTGCTCTCTTATCGGGTCCGGCAGCGCGTCGAGCGCGGCCCTGGCATCCTGGACACCCGGGAACGTGCCGTAGAGCAGGATGTACCAGTCCCGCCCCTGGTATGTGGTGCGTGCATAGGTGCGTTCCCCATCCAGCGGATACCGTTTGGCATAAGCAAGCAGGGCTTTGAGCTCGTGCATGCCCAGCAGCTGAATGCTGTACTGCCCGATCTCAGCCATCCGCTGCCAACGCACTTCCTGTTGCGGGAAGTTCGATAGCCGGGCATCCTGTTTCAGCACTGCCACGGTACGGGTCAGGGTGTCGATCCTGCCGTGCAGCCGCTGCTGTTGCTCCAATCCCAGCTCCTGCCCCTTTTCCACCTGTTGCAGCCGTTGTTCCAATGCTTTCTGGACCTGGGGGAGTGAGAGCTCCAGTGTGGCAATACGTTGCATCAATTCTGCGTCGGGTTGAGCGAGTGACTGAAGATGTTCCACTCTGGTCTCAAGTGCAGCTATCTCCCGCTCTATGTGTGCTACTGAGAGGTTACCAGTCTGCTCTTCGTTGCGTGCGTGGTGTTGTTCGAGCTGCGCCCGGCGCGACACTGTCCCCGCTGGCGAGACTTCTCCACTGCGCCCGAGACTCTCCTGCAAGACCGGCGCTGTGGAGCCGGCAGAGAGCGCGGCGAGTTGCTTTCGGGTCTCAGTGAGGGCGGCGTCGAGACGCTGCTGCCGGGCTGCTGTCTCTTGACGCGGGGCGTATTGCTCGCTCTGCCGGGTCAGACTCAGTGCCACTTCACGCTTTATTCCAGAGATATCCTGGGTCAGGGACTGGTAGAGGGCTAAGCCACCCAGCAGCCCGATGATCAGCAGGGCGGTTATCGCCATGGTGTGCCTGAATCCGTTGGACCGGACGGCTTCGATCTGCTGTTGCTGTCTGTTGCTGGCGGCATTGGCCTGCTTCAGCCCGGCTTGCAACTCGGCGACGCTGTCATCGTGACCGGTCGTCACGGTTTCTACGGTGTCCAGCTGTTTGGCGACGGCAGACTGGGTGGTATCCAGACGCGCCATCCACTCGCCGATCCGCTGCTCCTGCGCGTGTGTCCTCTTGCCGGAGGTCTCTATTGCGGTATCCAGCACATCGAGTCGTTTGGATTGAGCCTGAGCGGCCTCTGTCAGCGCAGCCAGTTGCTGCTCACGCTGTTCGCTGTCAGCACCCAGGCTGGATATCTGCTGTTCGAGCTGCTGCTGCTGCAGTGATGTCTGCTCCCACTCTTCCTGCAACCGGGAAATCTCTGTTCTGAACCGGCCAAGCTCTTGCTCCAGTTCGTCGACCTGGGAGCATTCGTCGACGGTATCTGTCCTGAGTTCCTGAAAACGGGTCTCCAGGGCCTGAATCCGTGCCCCTGCCTGCACCTCCTCAGTTTGTATTCGTTCCAGGTGCTGCTCCACTCTCTCAAGGTGCTCAGAGAGGGCCTGTTGGGTTTTTGTGACATTCTCCCCCAGCTGCAGCGATTTCTCCTGGTTCAGTTCCAGGGCATCGATAATACCGATATCCTGTTGCTGCGCCGTTTTCAGTGACTCGAGCTGGGATTTCATCTCAGGCAGCCGTTGTTCAGTCCCTTCTACTTGCAGTTTGCTACTCTGGAGCCGATGCTCCAGGTCGCTGTAGAGTGTTGTGAACTGTCCGTTAACTTCTCCGATCCGGTTGGAGAGCAGCTCAATTTTACGATCGAGATCCTTTTGCTGCCCGTGGTCGTCGGAAAACTGCCCGCGCAACAGCGCCAGTTCCACCTGCAGCGACTCGAGGTTTTTCCTGACCCCGTTGAATTCGGTCTCTTCCTGCTCTTTTCCCCCCTGTTGCCGGTTTTCCTGCTGCCTGCCAGACTCGGCAAAGGCCTCTTCCAGATCACGGATCCGGTCGTCGTGGGCCGCATGGTGCATGGAGAACTTGCTGCTGCTATCTTCCAGGTTCCGTACGTGCTTACTCAGCTCATTGCTGTCGCGCTGAAGCTCATCGCTGCTATCAGATACCCTTTTTGTGACCTTGCGCATTAACTCCAGGTCGGCTCTCAGCTGCTGCAGTTCCTGCATGTCGGCGGTCAGGGCGCCTGGTTCAACCAGCCCCCGGGTTTGCAACACCTCCACTGCCTGCTTCAGGGTACGCACCTGTTCCTGCAGCTTCAGCCACTGGGCAGGCGGGTTGTCGTCATCCAGGGCAAAGAGGGTAAGTTGCCGGTCCAGGCGATCCAGTCGCCGGTTCAGCACCTGGTTATGTTCCCGAAGCAGTTCCAGCCGGTTGCTCTGCTTGGTCTTTTTGTAAGAGTAACGGTTCAGTCGGTTCTTGAAGTGGTCAAGCTGCGCTTCTAACTTGTCCGCACGGGCCGCCAGCTCTTTTTTTCTTAGTTTGGGACGATTCATTGGTAGAGGATAAGAAATTCAGTCTCTTATTTCCAGGTGATATGCATAAAAATGTCACACTTTAAGTGTGTAAGCTCCCGGCTAAACCCGTATCTCAATGGTGAGGGAAGCCCTGTTTCGCGAGCCTTAGGGCCTCGGAAATAATGATTTATCCGATAATGCGCAGGATATCAGCTCAGATTCAAGACGCAGATGAGGGCGGTCGCTCTTATATTCCCTGTACCCGCGACACTTGTACATCCCTCTACGGAGTATATCATTGATTATGTAATCGAATCTGCAACGCAGAAGTATCGCGTCAAAAAGCAGTTGGTTAGTAACATCTCAATAAGTCCAGGCTGGTGAGGTCCCACAGGTTGTCTCCTTCCTGCACGGTGTAGACCCATTCGCCGGCCAAGGAGTTTGTCGGCCAAAGGGGCAGGAGAAGGTGAGTAGTGGCAAAAGCTGCCAGCAGAAAATAGACAGAGAAACCGGATTTCGTCCTTTTGGTGTCCATGCGTGATATTTCCCTTATATTATTAGGGTATCGTGGTATCCTCCCTTGCTACCGCTCAGGCTGTGCACACGATAAACCACCCAATCGTCCTTGACCACTACCGTTATAAAACTATAAAACGGATTGTGTTGAATATCTTTGAAATGGTTGGTTACCTCCTTTCTTTGAGCTCTTCTTGGCTGGTCCCTGTGGCCCGCAGGATCCAGATTGAGATGAAAAAGAGCAAGAGCAGCCGCCGCTGGCTGGAGCGGCACTTCAACGATGAGTTCGTGAAGCGGGCCCAGAAGGAGGGGTTTCGTTCCAGGGCCGCCTACAAACTGCAGGAGATTCAGAATCGGGATCGGATACTGAAGCCGGGGCAGGTGGTGGTGGACCTGGGGGCGGCACCCGGTGGCTGGTCCCAGGTGGCCCGGAAGATCGTTGGCCCTGATGGAAAGGTCATTGCCCTGGATATCCTGCCCATGGACCCGATACCCTCGGTAGAATTTATTCAGGGGGATTTCAGGGAAGAGGCACCGCTGCAGTCGCTACGGAATCTTCTGGGTGGTCGGCCGGTCGACCTTGTAATATCAGACATGGCCCCCAATGTCACCGGTGTGAGCGCCGTCGATCAACCCAGATCTATCTATCTGTGTGAACTGGCCCTGCACTTTGCCCGGGAAATGCTTCATTCGGGGGGGGGATTCGTGGTCAAGGTGTTTCAGGGTGAGGGGTTCGACCCTTTTATACGTGATCTTCGCGGTTCTTTCGGAAAGGTGGTCACTCGTAAACCCAGGGCATCGCGCCCCCGCAGCCGGGAGGTGTATCTGGTGGCAGGGAACTATAATGTATAGTAGTGTACTAAGAACTGTATACGGATTTCCACATAACTTATTGTTTTAGCGGTAATTCGTCTTTTACTGCATGGTAATTTAGAGGGTTGGGTTGCCTGGGTCCGGCTCCCCGGCGCTGTTGTCGAGTTGCATTTTTAGAGGGTATTGGCCTTGAATGATATGGCAAAAAACCTGATTTTGTGGGTGGTCATCGCGATCGTTCTCATGTCGGTGTTCAATAATTTCACCACCAAGCAGTCGCGTAGCAATACGCTCACCTATTCTGATTTCATCTCCCAGGTCAAGGAGGGAACGGTGCAATCTGTGACCATCAATGGCCGCGAGATTGAGGGGACACTGACCTCGGGTGCATCTTTCTCCACCTATAGTCCCGGCGACGAGGGGTTGGTGGGTGATCTGTTGAGCAACGGCATTGAGATCAAGGCGACCCCGCCGGAGAAACCATCGATCCTGATGCAGATCCTGATCAACTGGTTCCCGCTCTTCATCCTGATTGGCCTGTGGATATTCTTCATGCGCCAGATGCAGGGGGGCGGTGCCGGCCGGGGGGCCATGTCCTTTGGCAAGAGTCGCGCCCGGATGCTCAGTGAGGACCAGGTGAAAGTAACCTTCGCCGATGTGGCCGGTGTGGAGGAAGCCAAGGAAGAAGTCACTGAGATGGTTGATTTCCTGCGGGACCCATCCAAGTTTCAGAAGCTGGGCGGTAAAATTCCCAAAGGGGTCCTTATGCTGGGTTCTCCCGGCACCGGCAAGACACTATTGGCCAGGGCGATTGCCGGCGAGGCCAAGGTACCTTTTTTCACCATCTCAGGTTCGGACTTCGTGGAGATGGTCGTGGGTGTTGGTGCCTCCCGGGTCCGGGACATGTTCGAACAGGCCAAGAAGCATGCACCGTGCATCATATTCATCGATGAAATCGACGCAGTGGGCCGTCACCGCGGTGCCGGCCTCGGCGGGGGACATGACGAACGTGAGCAGACCCTGAACCAGTTGCTGGTGGAAATGGATGGATTCGAGGGCAACGAAGGAGTCATCGTCATCGCCGCCACCAACCGTCCGGACGTGCTGGATCCAGCACTGCTGCGACCAGGCCGCTTTGACCGACAGGTAGTGGTACCCCTGCCGGATGTGCGGGGACGGGAGCAGATTCTGAAGGTGCATATGCGCAAGGTGGTGGCCTCTGATGATGTGAAACCTTCCCTGATCGCCCGTGGCACCCCGGGGTTTTCCGGGGCAGATCTGGCAAACCTGGTAAATGAATCTGCACTGCTTGCGGCCCGCGCCAATAAGCAGAAAGTCTCCATGGAGGAGATGGAGAAGGCAAAGGACAAGATCATGATGGGCGCAGAGCGCCGCTCCATGGTGATGAACGAAAAGGAAAAGACCCTTACCGCCTACCACGAGGCAGGGCATGCCATCGTTGGCCGGCTGATGCCGTCCCATGACCCGGTCTACAAGGTGAGTATCATTCCTCGCGGGCGGGCCCTGGGTATCACCATGTTCCTGCCGGAAGAAGATCGCTACAGCCTCAGCAAAGAGCACTTGGAGAGTCAGATATCCAGCCTGTTTGGCGGGCGGGTCGCGGAGGAACTGGTATTCGGGCCCGAAAGTGTCACCACCGGGGCTCAAAACGATATCCAGCGAGCCACCGAGATTGCCCGCAATATGGTCACTCGCTGGGGGCTGTCCGAACGGCTGGGGCCATTGATGTATGGTGAAGAGGAGGAAGAGGTTTTCCTCGGACGCTCTGTGACCCAGCACAAGAACGTATCGGATGGGACCGCTCACACCATCGATGAGGAGATACGCGCCATCGTCGATCGTAATTATGAAAGGGCCAGCGGTATCCTTGAGGCGAACAGGGAGAAACTGATCACCATGGCGGAGGCGCTGATCAAGTACGAGACCATCGACAGCGATCAGATAGGCGATATCATGGAGGGTAGAAATCCCAGGCCACCCGCCAACTGGAACGACGATACGGATTCCGAGCCCAAGTCTGGTAACGGCGCTGCATCTTCCGACGATGAGAAGGCAGACAAAGATTCCAAGGGGACGATTGGTGGCCCTGCCGGGCAGCATTGATAGAGAGTTGTTTCTCGATTGTGCAGGGAAAAGAGTCGATCTTTCCAGCCCGCGGGTAATGGGCATACTCAATGTCACCCCCGACTCTTTTTCGGACGGGGGTGATTTCGTTACGGTACCCGAGGCGGTCAGCCGTGCCTGGCAGATGGTGGAGGAAGGGGCGGCAATCATCGATGTCGGGGGCGAGTCCACCCGACCAGGTGCAGATTCGGTGTCGGAGCAGGAAGAGCTGGCTCGTGTGATCCCGGTGATTCGGGCGATCGCCGCCGAACTCCAGGTGCCCGTATCCATCGACAGCAGCAAGCCGGTGGTTATGGCCGAGGCTGTGAAAGCCGGGGCAGGCCTCATCAACGATGTGCTGGCACTGCAGGCACCCGGTGCGCTCGTTGCAGCACGGGATGCCGGAGTTCCTGTCTGCCTGATGCACATGCAGGGTAAGCCCCGTTCCATGCAGAAGAACCCTTCCTATACCGATGTGACCGGTGAAGTCGGTGCGTTTCTGACGGATCGGGTCGCTGCCTGTGAGGCAGCGGGTATCCCCAGGTCACGCTTGCTGCTGGACCCGGGCTTCGGGTTTGGGAAGCGGCTGGAGCACAACCTCTCTCTACTCAAGAACCTGGCCAGACTGGCCGATACAGGGTTACCGCTGCTGGTGGGTATCTCCAGAAAGTCCATGCTTGGCACCCTCCTGGGGGATGTGCCGGTTGAACAGAGAGTGTACGGGGGAGTGGCGGCAGCGGTGCTGGCGGTGGAGCGGGGGGCATCGATCGTGCGCGCCCATGACGTCAGAGTCACAGTGGATGCGTTGAAGGTTACCCAGGCGGTACTCGAAGCCTGACAGACTTAGGGGAGCGGGGATTTCAGTATGGAAAGGAAGTACTTTGGGACGGATGGGATCAGGGGCCGGGTGGGTGAGGGTAACATCACGCCGGAATTCGTGCTGCGGCTCGGCTGGGCAGTAGGCAAGGTACTGGGAAAGGGCCAGGGTGGCAAGGTCCTGATCGGTAAGGATACCCGGATCTCCGGCTATATGTTCGAATCTGCACTGGAGGCGGGGTTGGTGGCCGCGGGGGTCGATATCCATCTGCTGGGCCCGATGCCGACTCCCGGGATTGCCTATCTGACCCGTACCCTTCGGGCGCAGGCAGGGATCGTCATCAGCGCCTCGCACAACCCTCACTATGACAATGGCATCAAGTTCTTTTCAGCCGATGGAACTAAACTGCCGGACGAAGTGGAACTGGCGATCGAGGCGGCGCTGGAGGAACCTCTCACGACCGTCGATTCGGAACAGTTGGGCAGGGCCTACCGGGCCGAGGACGCCGCCGGACGCTACATCGAATTCTGCAAGAGCACTGTCCCCTGGGTGATGGATTTCAGCGGCATCAAACTGGTAGTGGACTGTGCCAATGGTGCGACTTATCACGTCGCGCCTCATGTCTTCGAGGAGCTGGGCGCGGAAGTGATCGCCATCGGAAACGACCCCGATGGGATCAACATCAATGACGGTGTCGGTTCCACCCATATCGACAGTGTGCGTCGGGCAGTTCTGTCCCATGGCGCGGACCTGGGGATCTCCCTGGACGGGGATGGGGACCGGGTGATGATGGTGGACAGTGACGGGACGCTGCTGGACGGGGACGATATTCTCTACATCATTGCCCGTTCCCGTCAGGGGCAGGGTGGGTTGACTGGATCGGTGGTCGGGACAGTGATGAGCAATCTGGGGCTGGAACACGCCCTTGGTGATCTGGGCATCGGGTTCGAGCGTACCAATGTGGGTGACCGCTACATTATGGAACAGTTGCGGGCAAATGGCTGGGTGCTTGGCGGCGAGCCATCGGGACACATTATCTGCCTCGATCGAACCACCACCGGGGATGGTATCGTCTCGGCACTGCAGGTAATGGCAGAACTTCTAACCAGCGAACAGGATCTCAAGTCTCTGCGGAAGGGGGTGGAAAAGTATCCCCAGATACTGCAGAACATCGACCTGGGTGGGAACAGTCCATCCGAGATCATGGCATCCAACGTATTGAGTGCGGCGGTGCGGGAGGTGGAGGCAGAACTGGGGGATAGCGGCCGCGTACTGCTGCGCCCCTCCGGGACGGAACCGCTGATTCGGGTGATGATCGAAGGCAGACACAGCACACAGGTGGAGACCCTGACCCGTCAACTGGCGCATGTGGTGGAGTCTCTGGTGGCCTGATGCCGATAACCTGCCAGCAGGGGCAATTGCCTAGGAGCCTGTCCGAGAATAGAGAGCCTACTGCGGAAAAAGCCATTTTGGCCCATTTTTCCGCTCATTTTCGTTAAATATGAGTAACTATTCGCCTCAAATGACCAAAAAAATGGACTCAAAATGGCTTCCCCTCGCTACGGCTTCTATTCTCGGACAGGCTC
>JAUUYI010000115.1 GCA_030590525.1 Sedimenticola sp.
ATTGCGGTGGAGGCACGGCGCAGGGAGGCATCGCCGTGGGCGACGTCAAGATCGACGGCACGTCGGCCAACGACTGCTGGGGCGTATACAACGGCAACGATCCAGGCCCAGGGGGGCAGTTGGAGACCGGGGGCATGTTTTATGACTTCTTGACGAAAAAAGAGGGCGGTGTAACTGATGGTGCCGACATCGGTCTGAGCTACGACACGAGCGACGGTTCATTCACCTACACTGGACCCATCGGCAATGACTTCATGGTGGTGCTCAAGCAAAGTAGTAATCCAGGATGGGGCGCTTGGCTTTTCACGGAAGAGGATGCGACCGTTAGTCCGGCGGGATCCTACTGGGTTGCGTGGCAGGGCAATGGAAAAGACCTCTCCCACATGTCAATCTACGCAAAATCCACCAATGGTGGCGGCCCCTCCATCCCAGAACCGGGTACCCTGGCACTGCTCTCGATCGCTGCGCTCGGTTTGGGGATTGGTCGCCGGCGTCGGCGCTAGACAGCATGTTTCCTGATTACCTATCCTATGTGTCTAAGCTATGCTCCAGGGCGAGGGGCAGCTCGGACGCTGTAGGGGGGTAAGCGTAACGCATCCACCTTGGGCGTTGCGGCATGTGGTCAGACCCTAATGTTGAAATCATAGACTTATCAGGTGGTGGCCTGAGCGCAGACCCTGTTTCGTCCCGCCCGCTTTGCCTGATAGAGGGCGCTGTCCGCGTCTTCGATCAGACGCTGTCCGGGATTTTTTACGGTTGCGGGCATTAACTCGCTGACGCCGATGGACACGCTGACCTCGATCTCTTTGTTATCCCCGATGGGTATCGAATGGTCGGCAATGCGTTGACGTATGCGTTCCGCCAGATGGAACGCCTCCCTGGCATCGGTTTGGGGCAACAGCAGGGCAAACTCCTCGCCACCGTAGCGTGTGGCCACATCGGAGGCTCGCAGACACTCCTTGACCCGAAGTGATATCTCCCGCAATACCTGGTCGCCGCTGCTGTGGCCATGAAGGTCATTTACCTGTTTGAAATGATCCGCATCGATGAACAGGCATCCCAGGGGCTGGTTATAGCGTTGGGCGCGGGACACCTCTTCCGAGAGGCGTCTCTCCAGATACCGTCGATTGTGCAGGCCGGTCAGGGCATCCGTGAGCCCGCTTATAATCAGGTGCTCCCGGTTGGCTGCATTCTCCAGGCAGATGGCCGCGACCGTAGCGAGCCGGCCCAGGAAGTCACTGGCATGGTGGCGAGTGAAACGTGATGGGTCCCTGCTGCCCAGGTTGAGACTGCCGATGAGGGTGCCGCGGCGAATCATGGGCAGGATAGCGATACTCCGAAGACGCTCGCGTATGGGGAAAATCCGGGTGTGCTCTTCGCCCGTGGGGGGGCCAAGGAAGGGGTGGGTGAGCCGATGGTAGATGGGGCTGAGGTCACTCAACTGGTCGCAGAACTGTATATCGTCATAGCAGTAGGGTGGGACGCCGCTATTCAGCAGCAGGTGACGCAGTTCATGATCTCTATCCTCCAGTACCAGGCTGATGCAGGGGAGCTGGAAGGAGTGTTGCATGCCCTGAGTCATGGCCTGCAGCAACTGCGGCAGATCCTCCGCGGTCAGTAAGTCCAGTTCCCGCTGGTGGGAGCGTTTGAATGCGGCCTCGTTACATCTGCCCTCCTCGGTCAGTACCCGCAGTTGCTGCCGCAGGTAGCTATTCTCCTCTTCCAGGCTGGGAGGGGCGGGGGTGGTCCGGACGCTTCGCATGGGGAAGTTAGCGGCAGCGGACACATGGCCTTTAATTCGTATCTTCCGGATTAATCGGTTATTTATAAGTTGCGTTCGGTTTCCCCATGGCCATCACTCAGTGCCAAATTTACCGGTGTGCTGACTAGCCCCCCGGTGAGAAATGCGGGCTAGTTACCCATCTTTTTAAAACCACGATTGACCCGCCATTGCTGGTAGCTGGGTGCTGTGCGATAACCACCACTGTTGATGTAGTTGAGGACGTTGCGCAGGCGATAGAACTGGACCACCGAGTCGACCCGCATGATCTCCCGGCCGTGCCGGTCGAAAAACAGGATGGAAGGGGTGTAGAAGAGACCGAGTGATCTGGCCCACTCCCGGGCGGTGGTGTGCTGGCCGAGCGGGGTGATGAGCGGGGTGCCGGCGTGTATGTCCAGTTGCACGCCCTCAAATTTTCGGAACAGATCGATAATGCTCTCCTGCTGCAGTGGCTGGGCGTGCAGTATGTCGCAGGCGTGGCATTCGCTCTGTTCAAAGAAGACCGCCAGCGGCCGTTCTGCCGGAAAGTGGCTGCGGTCGAGGGCATACGGGGGTGGGTCGAAGAAATCCTCTTCGTTGAGATCGCCGGGCTCGAAGGCCATGCTGCCCTCTGCCCGCTCCAGATAGACGCTGAAGGACTCCTTGCTGTGGTGGCCACCGGCAACATACTCCAGGGCGGCGCGGAACTTATATGGCGGGTAGTAACCGCGCAGTCGCAGGGCCTCGGTTCCGCCGGCGGTGTAGAAGATCAGGGAGGGGGTGAAGTTGGTGTTTTCCCGGACCGAAAACTCCCGTTCGGTCAGGGTCTGGCCCTGCAGGTCGGTTACTTCGTCGATGCCCCAGATATCGATCGGGATGACGTCGAAGTTACGGCGGGTGTAGGTAACGATATCGTCCAGTCCGAAGTTCACCTCCATCAACAGCTTGCAGTAGGCGCAGCGACGCTGACCAAAGTAAACGATGATCCCCTGTTTGCCTGCGGTCAGGGCCTCATCCAGGTCTGCCGGCAGATCCAGGAAGCTCTGCTTGAACCAGGCGGGATGCTCTATTGGGATCTGCAACGGGAAGTCGTCGAAATTGAAGGCCTCGTCCGGTTCACTCTCAGCCAGCAGGGGGGGGAGAAGAGGGTCAGAAAACAGAGCGCCAGCAGGATGATGTTCATCAGGATTCGTATACCCCCATCTTCAATCTGTCCCTGAGCAGGCAGAAAGCGGCGATGGAGCGGGCCTCGGTAAAATCGTCTCTGGCCAGCAGCGGTTCGAAATCGTCCAGTCGCCAGGGTACCACTTCGATCGGCTCGGGCTCGTCCCCCTCCAGGCGGCTGGGATAGAGCCCTGTCGCCAGCACGATATGGGTGGTGTGGTAGAGATAACCGGGTGCGACCGTGACCGAATGGAGTATCTCCAGGTGGCGGGCGCCAAAGCCCGTCTCTTCCTGTATCTCCCGGTTGGCCGCCTGTAGAGGGTCTTCCCCGGGGTCGATGCTGCCTTTGGGAAAGGCCAGTTCATAACGCTCCATGGCGGCACCATACTCCCGGATCAATAGCACACTTTCCGGGTCGGGCATTGGTATGATCAGTACCGCTCCCCGATCGGAGCCAACGATACGCTGGTATTTCCGGGTTGCACCGTTGGAAAATTCCAGGTCCATCTCCTCGATTCGGAAGATGCCGGTGTTGGCGATGGAGCGGCGGGCATGAACAGTCGGCTTTTTCGGCATGGGGATTGTCATGGACAGGGATCAGGCGGTAACTTTAACTGTAACCGTGCATAGGATCAAAAGAGATTCAGCCGCGGATCAGCACGGATAAAATACGGATCGATTTGACAACGGCAACCCTTTGAACTCTGCTGAATAGTTACTGCTTTGAGCCGATTCGTATAATCCACGTTACTCTGCGGCTATTTTTTGTGTATCAACGGATGCATCTAACTCTCATGATCGACTGGAACCAAATCGACCACCTCTTCCTGGATATGGACGGCACCCTGCTGGACCTGCATTTCGACAATTATTTCTGGTTGGAGCATGTGCCGGTGCGTTATGCGGAGGCGAAGGGGATACCACTGGAACAGGCGCGGGATGAGTTGTTGCTCCGCTACAAGGATATCGAGGGCACTCTGGAGTGGTACTGCATCGACCACTGGAGCCGGGAGTTGGGGCTGGATATTGCCCTGCTGAAGCAGGAGGTGGACCACCTGATCACGGTGCATCCCCATGTAGTGGAGTTTCTGGAACAGGTGCGGTCAGCGGGCCGGCGGGTGGTGCTGGTGACCAATGCGCATCAGAAGTCTCTGTCGTTGAAGATGGAGCGGACCCGCCTCGGCGGCCATCTGGACCGGATTATCTGCGCCCACGACCTGGGGTTGGCCAAAGAGGATGGGGCCTTCTGGGAGCAGTTACAGCAACTGGAGCCGTTTGACCGAAATCGGACCCTGTTCGTGGACGACAGTCAGCCGGTGCTGGAGTCTGCCCAGGCGTATGGCATCCGCTGGTTACTGCAGGTGCTTCGCCCGGACACCCGAAGCCCCGCGAAAACGGCCGACCGCTTCCCTGCGATAAACGATTTTTCGGAAATATTTCCTTAAAAGCAGGACTTATAAAGCAGGACCAAGGATCAAGGACCAAGGATCAAGGACCAAGGACCAAGGACCAAGGACCAAGGACCAAGGATCAAAGATCAAGGATCAAGGATCCGGATTTAGACTGGCTTCTATCTTTAGTTTTTCTTTTCCTAGGTCCTGTTTTTCCTTGGCCCTAGGTCCTGTTTTTATCCTAGGTCCTGTTTTTCCTCGGCCCTCGGTCCTGCTTTTATCCCATCGCTTGAAGCGTTTTCGACAGTAGGTCAGCAGTTCGTCGTAGTTGCGAAAGTGGAATTCAAATCCCTCTTCTGCCGGGGCGTCGTATTCGCACCATGCGTTGTCGTAGTCACGGCAGATCTGGGGCCGGTCTTGATAGATGGCGCAGCCGCCGTCTGCCAGAAGGTGCTGGCAGCGGCCATGGAACAACAGATACCAGCCGCTGCTATCCTTGTATATCTCTGTGCCCTGGTGGGAGACCTGCCATAGCAGTTGGTCGAAATCATTCTTGGATCGGGGGGCGGCCCCCAGTGCCTCGGTGACATAGGTGCAGCACTTCGCCCCGGTGCAGCGGCTGCACTTGTTATCGGAGGTTATCATTTTAAATTGTTACGCCACATCAGCCCCGGCGTTTATTGAATCGCTCCAGTCACCGGATGCGTGATCAGTGCTTTCGGCCCGACCTGTGGCCGGGCGGGCGTCGAGACTGACCACCGCTCGGACGGCGTCCTCTTCCACCTCGGCGGTCATCACGCCTGGGCCGCTCCACCCGCACACGACTGCCTGGCTCCACCTGCGCCAGAATATCATCTGTGACCAGTTTCATGGGTAGCTTGCGGCCGATGAACTCCTCGATTTCAGGCAGCGAAAAAGAGAAGGTCTCGCAGGCAAAGCTGATGGCGTTGCCGCTGGCGCCGGCGCGGGCGGTGCGGCCGATGCGATGCACGTAGTCTTCGGCATCTTCCGGCAGGTCGAAGTTGATTACGTGCGTGACACCTGGGACATGCAGTCCGCGGGCTGCTACGTCGGTGGCTACCAGGACTGCCACCTCGCCCTCCTGGAACTTTTTCAGCAGGCTCATTCGCTTCTTTTGAGGCACGTCGCCGGAGAGTACGGCAGTCTTGATGCCGTTGCCTTCCAGGAATCCCCACACCCGATCAGCGCCGCGCTTGGTGTTGACGAAGACGATTGTGCGGTGCACGTCTATCTGTTGTAGCAGGCCAAGCAGGAGCGGGATCTTCTCTTCATTGGCGGTCATGTAGCAGGCCTGGATTACATTGTCGGCGGTGACCTCATCTGCCTCCACGGTGATCGACAGCGGATTGTTCATGTGCTCGTAGGCGAGTTCCTTCACCCGGTAAGAGAGGGTGGCAGAGAAGAGCATGCCCTGACGCTCCTCCGGTGGAGGACAGCGGCGCAGCATGAAGCGGATGTCTTTGATGAAGCCCAGGTCGAACATTCGATCCGCTTCGTCCAGCACCACCAGTTGTATCGCTTTCAGATCATATACATGCTGCTTGAGGTAGTCGATCAGCCGGCCAGGTGTGCCGATCAGGATATCCACCCCCTGTTCTAGCTGCCTGCGCTGCTGCTCATAGGCGGTGCCGCCAAACACCAGACCCAGTTTGAAACCGGTGTGTTTGCCAAGCGTTTCTGCATCTTTGTGGATCTGCAGCGCCAGTTCACGGGTGGGTGCCACCACCAGGGCGCGGGGCTGGTTTGGGCGGCGCCCTTCCCGCGGGGGTGTGTTCAGGAGTTTGTGGAAGATGGTGAGCAGAAATGCCGCTGTTTTACCGGTCCCGGTCTGGGCCTGGCCGGCCACATCCTGTCCCTGGAGTGCGATGGGGATGGTTTCGGCCTGGATTGGGGTGCAATAGGTAAAGCCGGATTCTTCGATGCCCCGCATCAATGCGGGGTCGAGTCCCAGGCTGCCGAATCTTACATCTGTCAGGTGTTTTTCGCTCATGGCGCAGTAGGATACAGTAAATTAACAATGGTTTGGACTTGCAAAACGGAGAATATTGGGATCAAATAGCACACTAGTGCTCAAGAATGGCTGTGACATGCCGTAATCAACCTGTCTCGAGCCTTAGTACTCGCTTCATAAATAATCCCACATTTTCGAACGCCCGCTCACCCCGTCTGGCTGCGTTGTAACAAACTTGAAAGATAATGGATATTCCTGTGTTTCTACGCCTTGTCAGTCGGTTGCCCCGGCGCCCGCAAATGTGACTTGCTTTTGGCGAGAGTCCTTACTGATACACGAGCAGGAGTGCCGGTGCGGGTCCGCACATCCCGGTCACTTCTCTTTCTCGAAATCAAATTGTTTTTTGGAGAGACCCTAGTGAGTGAGCAGATTGTTCATCTGAGCGATGACACTTTTGAGGTGGATGTTTTGAAGTCCAGTCAACCAGTACTCGTGGATTACTGGGCA
>JAUUYI010000144.1 GCA_030590525.1 Sedimenticola sp.
AGGCTGAACATCTTCATTCCCGGGATCTGTTCCGCGAGTTTCCGCATTATCGGAATGAGGCTGCTTTCGGGGGTGTCGTAGACACGCACCGATCCCTCTTTCAGCCGCCGCCGGTTTCGATCTGCCGCAAGGGGGAATTCACTGTCCAATACCCATTGCGCCATAGGCCAGGCCATCTCGGGGAAGCCGGGGAGAAAATAGTGCCCCCTGAGCGAAAAACCGGGTATCTGGTTGTATGGGTTGGGGATCAGCCGGCTACCGGTGGGCAGATCGGCCATGTGAATGCGCTCGGGATAGGCCGCTCCGGCAAATCTGCCCTCGATCAGCGCAGCGGCCTCCGGGTGCCTGGTCAATTCGACACCGGCGGCCCGGGCGGCACACTCCCGGGTGAGATCATCCGGTGTCGCGCCGATGCCACCGCAGACGAAAACAGGCTGTTCAGCATCGAAGGAAAAACGCAGATGACGTGTGAGGCCTTCCGTCTCGTCGGCCACAATCCAGCAGCGATCGAGGTAGCAGCCGTGCCGCTTCAGTAGTTCGCGAAAATAGAGCAGGTGCTGGTCCTGGCGGCTGCCGAGGAGTAGTTCGTCGCCTATGATGATCAGCCCGAATGCCTGTTGCGGTACTGTTGTTCTATCCATGGTCTGCTGTGATCCCTGTTTCAACCGGTTGAGGCCAACGGATGGCTGCTGCTGTTTCTCTCATTGTAACCGGTCGCAGGGGGTGGCGAGCAGATCGATTCCAGGCTGGTCAGGTCAATCCCCCGCCCATTCGGTGAAGAAGCGATGGGATCTGGAGAAATCGATGAACTGCTGCTGGAAGGCGGTCATCTGTTCGAGCGCCTGCCGGGTATCCGGGGCATCGAGTACCTCCTGGAATCCCCTGGCCTTTCCCCACCAGATCTCGATGGTACCGTCGAAAGGCTCTTCTGCACCCCGTTCAATCATGAGTTGCTCGTTGAGATCGATGATCAGGGTAAGACTCTTCTCTACCCGGCTGGCACCGGTGACCCGGGCCAGTTGTTCCAGTCGTTGCGAGAATTCTGTTTTGTTCCAGAAGCGCCGAAATTCCTCAATGGAGATATCCGGGCGGCGTCTTACGCAGTGAATGAGTCTGATCATGGGGATCCTTATGATTATTGGTGAGTTAGTGTTGGATGTTGTAACTTCTCAATATCCCGAGGCATTTCCGTAGGGTGGATAAGGTGCGCCCACAGCCCTTCTGTTCTGCGCCACACTTATGCGCGCCGCATCCACGAATGGGGCCTGCCCGCACTGCACCGCTGGGGATGAGTGGTGGATGCGCTACGCTTATCCCCCCTACGCCGAGCGTCCAAACTGCCCCGGGTTATTGAGCTACTGGATTCTCAGGGTAGCGGATGACGGGTTGCAGCCGTGAGTTTCTTTCCAAATTCGGAATCGCTGGTCGCTGAATTGTAGACAAAAAAACCACCAAACTATATAAAGGAAGAGAGTTTCTTTTTTTTTGGGGGAGTTCAGGAGAATTCCAATACCAAGGAGGTTTCGATATGCGCGCTGCTCTGATCTTTCTCATGGGCCTCACTTTCTCTCTCTCCGGCAATGCGGATATCACGGCAGAGATCGAGTTTCAGCAGAGGATGAAGGCAATGGGGAATTCCATATCCTCGGACAAGGCAGGTGAGACAGACTACTGCAGGAAGTTGGCCGACAGGATACAATCCAACTTCCGCCCACAGCAAAACTATATGGCCAAGGAACAGTATCAGCGTGAGTGTCTGGGAGAGGAAGAGCGCGCCATTGAGCCCGTGGCACCTTTCGATCGTTGATTGTTTTCGGTAATCACCCCTTAACCCGATGAATACCATGAACGAACAGTCTACTGACAAGACGGCACTGGTTGCGGCACTGCGTGAGATACTCCCGCCAGAGTCGATTATCCATACCGAAGAGGAGTTGCGCCCCTACGAGTGCGATGGCCTGCCCGCCTATCGCCTGATGCCGCTGGTGGCGGTGTTGCCGGAGCGGGTCGAGCAGGTACAGCAGGTGATGCGGTTGTGCCACCAGATGGGGGTGCCGGTGGTGGCCCGCGGCGCCGCCACCGGCCTCTCGGGCGGCGCCCTGCCACTGGCGGACGGGGTGCTGCTGAGCCTGGCCCGCTTCAACCGGATAATCGATATCGACAACGTCAACCGTACTGCACGGGTACAGCCCGGCGTGCGCAATCTGGCTATCTCCCAGGCGGTGGCGGCCCTGGGGCTCTACTATGCGCCGGACCCGTCATCCCAGATCGCCTGCACCATCGGCGGCAACGTGGCGGAGAACGCCGGCGGGGTGCACTGCCTGAAGTACGGGCTCACAGTGCACAATATCCTGGAATTGAAGCTGGTGACCGCCGCAGGTGAGTTGATCACTGTTGGGGGCGAGTCGCTGGATGCGGCTGGCTATGACCTGCTGGCCCTGATGACCGGTTCCGAGGGGATGCTGGGGATCGTGGTTGAGATCCTGGTGCGCCTGCTGCCGAGCCCGGAACGGGCGCAGGTGCTGCTGGCGGCCTTCGACAGCGTGGAGAGGGCGGCCAATTCGGTGGGTGAGATCATCGCCGCCGGAATCATCCCCGCCGGGCTGGAGATGATGGACGGTTTCGCCATACGGGCAGCAGAGGCCTTCGTCCATGCCGGCTATCCCACGGATGCCCAGGCGATTCTGCTGTGTGAAGTGGATGGGGGTAACGAGGAGGTTTCGGCCCACGTCAACCAGGTGCGTCAGCTGCTGCTGGATCAGGGGGCCACCGAGGTACGTACCGCCCGGGACGAGGCCGAGCGCGTCAGGTTCTGGAAGGGGCGTAAATCCGCCTTCCCTGCTGTCGGGCGCCTCTCTCCGGATTACTACTGTATGGATGGCACGGTGCCACGCCGCCGGCTGGCGGAGGTGCTGACCGGCATCGGCGAGCTGTCGCGCAGTTATGAACTGCAGGTGGCCAATGTGTTTCATGCCGGTGACGGTAATCTGCATCCACTGATCCTGTTCGATTCCAATAACCCGGGGGAGCTGAAAAGGGCGGAAGATCTGGGGGCGGAGATTCTGGAACTGTGCGTGAAGGTAGGCGGCAGCATCACCGGGGAACATGGGGTGGGGCATGAGAAATTGCACCAGATGTGTGTCCAGTTCAGTCCCGCGGAACTGGAGCAGTTCCGGGCGGTGAAGAGGGCCCTCGATCCCCGGGGATTGCTCAACCCGGGCAAGGTGATCCCCCAGCCCCGGCACTGCTCCGAGTATAAGTCTCTGGGAACCGATACCCTGATCCCGCCGCAGCAGCGGGTGGGAGGTCGAGGGTGAGTGTGGCGGGGCCGGAAACGGAACAGGTGCTGCAGGCGGCGGTGCAGCAGGCACAGGAGCAGAGGCAACCGCTGGAGATCCTGGGTTCCGGCAGCAAGCGGTTTTACGGCCGCACCCCGGTGGGAGAGCAGCTCTCCACCGCCGCGCACCGGGGAGTGGTGAACTATGAGCCGAAGGAGTTGGTGGTGACGGCCCGGGCCGGCACCCCACTTACCGAACTGGACAGGGTCCTGGGAGAACAGGGGCAGATGCTTGCATTCGAGCCACCCCGTTTCGGCCCGGATGCAACCCTGGGTGGCACCATTGCCTGTGGTTTTTCCGGGCCGCGGCGCCCCTACATGGGGGCAGCGCGGGATTTCGTGCTGGGTGTGCGGATGCTCAACGGTCGGGGCGAGGTGCTGCGCTTCGGTGGTGAGGTGATGAAAAATGTTGCCGGTTATGATGTATCACGGCTGATGGTCGGTGCCCTGGGTACCCTCGGAGTATTACTGGAAATCAGCCTCAAGGTGCTGCCGGCACCGGAGCAGGAGCAGACCCTGGTCCAGGAGTTGGGTTCGCTACAGGCGATCCAGGTGATGAATCAGTGGGCCGCTCGGCCACTGCCGCTCTCGGCCGCTGCTTACGACGGGATGCGCCTGTATCTGCGCCTCTCCGGCACGGCAGGAGCTGTCAGCGCCGGCCGCTCGCAGGTCGGTGGCGACCCGTTGCCGGATGGCGAGGCATTCTGGCAGGCGTTGCGGGAGCAGCGCAATGCCTTCTTCGATCACCAGCGTCCCCTGTGGCGGCTCTCCATGCCGCCGGGAGCGCCCGTTCTGGACCTGCCTGGAAAGCAGTTTATCGACTGGGGTGGCGCCCAGCGCTGGTTGATCAGCGACGCAGCGCCAGAGAGCATTCGGCTGGTCGTGCAGCAGCAGGGCGGTCATGCCACCCTGTTTCGGGGCGGTGACCGGGCCGGGGAACGGTTCCACCCCCTGCCGCCGCCCCTGGTGGAGATTCATCGAAACCTGAAACACGCATTCGATCCCTCCAATATCTTTAATCCCGGGCGACTCTACCCGGAGTTCTAGGAGGCTGTCGGATTTGACCGATCGAAGCGAAAATCACTGGGAGCGAATCAAATCAGCTTATCGAATGAGGCGAATAGTGGACCTATTTAACGAATTCGATAAGCTGAGTTGATCGCTCTCCAGGGATTTGCAGCCGATTAGCGTTAAATCCGACAGCCTCCTGGCGGCGGGACACGGTAAGCCCGCGAGCCCTAAGGGCTGAAAACGGCCCGCTTTCGTTCACCAGAATCAATTGTTAGTGGATGCTTGATGCAGACCTCATTGGAACAACGCTTTTTGCAGACCCCTGAGGGAAAGGAGGCAGAGGCCATCCTTCGCGCCTGTGTCCATTGCGGTTTCTGCACCGCCACCTGTCCTACCTACCAGTTGCTGGGGGATGAGCTGGACGGGCCCCGGGGACGAATCTATCTGATCAAACAGGTGATGGAGGGGCAAGCCGTTTCTGCTCGAACCCAGCTGCATCTGGACCGTTGCCTCAGCTGCCGTGCCTGTGAGACTACCTGCCCGTCGGGTGTGCGCTATGGAAGGCTGTTGGATATCGGGCGCAGCCTGGTCGATCAGCGGGTTCCCCGCTCCTCATTCTCCCGCCTGTTTCGCTGGGGTCTGCGGCAGCTGTTGCCTTATCCGGCACGTTTTGGGCCGCTGCTGCGCCTTGGGCAGTGGAGCAGTCCACTGCTTCCCGCGGTGCTTAAGACGAAGATTCCTCCCCGGCAAAGACCGGCGGCCCGGCCGGTGCGATGTTGCGACCGTAGCATGCTGGTGCTGGAAGGGTGCGCCCAGTCGGCTGCCACTCCCAATACAAATGCAGCGGCGGCTCGGGTGCTCGACCGGTTGGGAATCTCCCTGATCTCTCCACCTGAGCAGGGATGCTGTGGCGCGGTCAGTCATCATCTCTCCGCCTGCGAAGAGGGGCTCGGTTTTATGCGCCGCAATATCGATGCCTGGTGGCCCCATATCGAGGCAGGGGCAGAGGCGGTGCTGATCACTGCCAGCGGTTGTGGTGCAATGGTGAAGGAGTACGGGGAGCTGTTGCGCAACGACCCGGCCTATGCGGAGAAGGCGGCCCGGGTGTCGGCGCTGGCGAAAGACCTCTCCGAAGTGTTGACGGGGGAGGATCTGACGATCTTGAAAATCGACGGGGCTGGCCGACGGCTGGCGTTCCAGTCACCCTGTACCCTGCAGCACGCCCAGCAACTGAACGGGGTGGTGGAGTCCATTCTCCGCCGTCTCGGTTTTCAGCTCACGCCGGTAGTCGACCCGCACCTCTGCTGCGGATCTGCCGGCACCTATTCCATCCTGCAGCCGAAGCTGTCAAAGCGCCTGCGGGAAAACAAGCTGGCCGCTCTGGAAGCGGGCAACCCGGAGCTGATCGTTACCGCCAACATCGGCTGTCAGCTGCATCTGCAGAGCGGCACCCGCCGGAGGGTCAGGCACTGGATTGAGCTACTTGACGATAAAAACAGGGCCGAGGACCAAGGAGAAAGACAGGACCAAGGGCCAAGGACCAAGGAGAAAAACAGGACCAAGGGCCAAGGACCAAGGACCGAGGAAAAAGAGCAGGAGTAGGTCGGGCATGCTGTTTATGCCCGACGTCATTTCCCAAAGTTACCCGCCATAAAGATGTCGGGCACAAAAACCGTGCCCGACCTACCTGGCTTGACGATTAAAGGCAGGGCCAAGGACCAAGGACCAAGGTCCAAGGACCAAGGACCAAGGACCAAGGACCAAGGACCAAGGACCAAGGACCAAGGACCAA